>DATLWH010000001.1:0-10390 GCA_035576505.1 Thermoanaerobaculia bacterium
ACGGCCGCCGCGCTGACCGTGGCGGTGGGCTGCGGGATGACCGGCTCATGCGACGAATTGCTGGCCAGGTACTCACGCAGATGTGCCAGATGCTCCTCCTGGGACATCGGCGTCATCACCATCGAATGATCCTGATCCTGGGCTACTGCGCCGATGGCCACGAACAGCATGGCGACGGCCGTGAAAATCGCTCTCCGCATTAAGTTTTCTCCCGAAAATGAGTTTCTCAAGCAAATGCTTGAAGAATACCTGATTGGACCGGACGCCCGCCGTTCCCGTTTACAACTTCACAACGATGTCACGGAGACGAAGAATCCAGAGAATGGCCAGCCAGAGGCCGACGAAGGCGAGACCCCACAGCAGCGAAGCGAACTTATCCGGGAAGTATGGGGCGAAGAAGGCGTCGAAGCTGGCCTGATGGAGGGAGACCCTGCTCCCGTCGATGGTGATCTTGAACAGAGAGTCGATGCAACGGGCCATGATGCCCGAGCCGACGAAGGCCACGAGCGGGTTGACGCCGTAAACGACGAACGGCCTGGCCCATCCTCGAACCTGGTGGACGTCGAGAAGCCAAAGACAGGTGGCCAGGACGACGCAGGCGAACCCGGCAGTAAAGACGACATAGCTCGACGTCCAGAGGTTCTTATTGATCGGAAAGACCCAGCTCCACAGCTCCCCGCCTACCATCCCCAGGCAACCCGCACCGAAGAGACCGGTGATTCTCTCGAGCAGCGTCCGCTGCTTGTCCGTCAGCCAGCGGCCGGCGAAGACGCCGAGCATGGCGGTAGCGATGGCCGGCAGCGTCGAAAGCGGCCCCTCCGGGTCCCAGGTCTTGGTCGAAACCCAGATGTGATTCGTTCCAAGAATCAGGCGGTCGGTCCAGGCGGCCAGGGTCTTCTCGGGCTGATCGAGCAGGAAGTACCCGATCGTGCCGGTGCCGGGCACAGGGATGAGAGTCATCACGATCCAGTAGCCGAGAAGAAGGGCCACCACGATGGCGATCTGCTGCCTGCGCGAGGTGCGCAGGGTCAGCAGCGCCGCGCCGATATAGGCGAATCCGATCCGTTGCAGCACGCCCATGAAACGGAGATGCTGCGCACGCCAGACGACGCGCTGCAGGAACGTCGGATCGGGAATCCCCGCCATCTTCCCCCACCAGAAAAAGGGGAAAGCGTTCAGCAGCAGACCGGCAAGCACGATCAGCAATCCTCGGCGAATGATCTTTCCGATCACCGTGTTCGGGTCGCGCCTGCTGAGCGAGAGGTGGGTCGTCACGCCGACGATGAAGAGGAAAAAGGGAAAGATGAGGTCGGTCGGCGTCCACCCGTTCCACGGCGCGTGCTCCAGCGGCGGATAGATGGCCCCCCAACTCCCGGGATTGTTGACCAGCAGCATCCCGGCGATGGTGATGCCGCGAAACACATCGAGCGCCATGAGCCGCTCGGACGGAGCCGGCAGAGGTGCGACCGTGGACATTGCCGAATAGCGTAGCACCGCGGGTGTGCGGTCTCGCGGTTGCGTGGTCTCTTTGAGGCAGTAGATTAGTAGATTAGTGGATTAGTCGATTAGTTGATTAGTCGATTAGTCGATTGGGACTGGTCGCGACGGCATCTAATCCACTAATCCACTAATCCACTAATCGACTAATCAACTACCGCGAGGCCGCGAGACCGCGCGACCACGAGACCGCGTACCTACTGCACCGACTCTTTCCTCTCCTGCGCGGCTCGTTCTCTTTCCGCCGCGCGTTCTGCGCGGCGCTCGTTCGCCTCGTTCTTGAGACGGTCGCCGATCGTGCAGCCGGTGAGCGTGGTGGCGAGGCCGCCCTCGGCGGTCTCGCGCAGGCCGCGAGGGAGGGAGCGGCCGATGCGCACCATCGCTTCGACGATCTCGTCCATCGGGATGACAGACTCCACGCCGGCCATGGCAAGCTGCGCGGCGGTGAGCCCGTGTACCGCGAAAAGGGCGTTGCGCTTGACGCACGGAACCTCGACCAGGCCGCCGACCGGATCGCAGACCAGTCCGAGGGTGTTTTTCAGAGCGATCGCGGCGGCGTGGATCGACTGCCGCGGCGTGCCGTCCATCATGTAAGCGACGGCAGCGGCTCCCATCGCCGCGGCCACCCCCACCTCGTTCTGGCAGCCGCCCGCGGCGCCGGAGATGTTCGCAGAGAGGGCGATGATCGAGCCGACCCCTCCCGCCACGACGAGCGCGCGAACGGTCTTCTCCGGATCGATGTTGCGCTCCTCTTCCAGGGCCAGGAGCATGCCGGGGACGACGCCGCCCGCACCGGCTGTCGGCGCGGCGACGATGACCCCCATCCGCGAGTTCTCTCCCATCACGGAAAGGGCGTAGATCTCCGCCTTGACGGTCAGCGGATCGAGGAACGTGCGGCCGGAAAGAAAAGCATCATTGAGGAGCTTCGCCTCGTTGCCGACCAGCTTTCCCATCGACGTGCCGCCGCCCTTGCCGCGCTCGATGCAATCACGCATCACTGCGCGGCGCCGCCGCAGCGCTTCGAGGATCTGGTCGCCGGGGACGGCGTGCTCCTGCTCGTCGCTCTCAAGAAAGACGTCCGTCAGGTCGCGGCCGAGCGCCAGTTGTTCGAGGTGGGCAAAGCTTTCGATCATGAGGGGAAGAACGTGAACGGTGGCGCAGCGTATTCGCGCGTGTTTGGTCTCGACCTGGACATTTCGTTTGGTTTCAAAAGCGACTCACTTCCAGAGGTCCTCGTCAATCTGATCCTGATCGGCGATTGCTTCGTAGAACGCTCTGTCGGCTTTCCAGGTCCCCGCAATGTCATCAAGATTTCTCCGCTGCCGCGGAGCGCTCGTGACGCCGACACCTTCCGCAAGTGCCTCGATCGCCACATCGTTCAGGCTTTTACCTGCAGCACGCGCGCGTTCGCGCAACGCGACGTCAACCGCGGGAGGGATGCCTCGGATGGTGTATTGCACACATGAATCATAGGCACTGTAGGCACCGCATCAAAGCAGAGCCGTACGGGATTCGATCGAGGTACCTCGACTCTGTCACGTCGAGTGCCGTGCGGATATGCCCAAAGCGCATTGGGGTCAGAACCGCACGCCGGAGGCGTCTGGTAGATTAGCCGGTGGCAAGCGCCGAAGGACGCGCCGCCACCGGATAGGAATCGCCGCCAGAACCGGCCCCGGCAGAGGTCGCGTACGGTGCACGCGTCTCTGAAGAATGCAGACCCTTCGGTACCCCTCCGAGGTACGACATTTGTGGATCTATAACCGGTGGCGGCGCGGCTTGACGGCGCTCGCCACCGGCTGATCTACCGCACGGCGCCGGCGTGCCAGCTACCGGCCTACGGGATCCGATCGAGGTACCTCGCCTCCTGCACATCGGGCGTTGTGCGGATGCGCTCCAGCGCCGCGTTCGACATCGGCGAGTCGACATCGATCTGCATGAAGGCGTCCTTGCCGCGCTGTTTGCGCGAGCACGACAGCGAGGCGATGTTGATCCCCTCCTCGGCGATGATGTTCGTCACCTCCGAGATCATCCCCGGTCGGTCGCGGTAGAAGAGAAGCAGCGTCGGCGAGTCGCCCTTGAAGCGCGTCTGGAAGCCGTTGATCTTGAAGACTTCGATGACTCCGCCACCGATCGATGAGCCGCTGATCTCCACCTCGCGCGTCCTGCCATGGATCTCGATGCGGACTGTGTTCGGGTGGACGTCGCCGAGATCCTCCTCGGAGAAGGTGACGTCGACTCCCATCTGTTCGGCGATGCGGATCGCTTCCGGGATGCGCGGGTCGTCGACGTTGAGACCGATGGCCCCTCCGGCGAGTGCGAAGTCCGACCCGTGGCCGCGGTAGGTGCCTGCCAGCGGCGGGTGGAGGAAGAAATGGACCTCGACCGGCTCTTCATCGAGTATCTCGCGGGCGACGCGGCCGAGCCTGGCCGTCCCCGCCGTGTGAGAGCTGGAAGGGCCGACCATGACCGGACCCATCACATCGAGAATCGAGACTTTGCGGTCATGTCGGATCGGCATGGTCTTTCGTGTGGTGCAAAGCGCGGCTTGCAAAACGTTGTTACGCGGAACGACATCCCTTACACTGAAGCGCAAAGATGACGTCAAAGCCTATCATCCTCGTCGTCGACGATGACCTTCCCATCCTCGCTCTGATGCGCAGCCTGCTGCGCGAGTTCGGATTCGAGGCGGTCACGGCAGAGAACGGCAGCCAAGCCCTCGCGGAGACGCGCGCGCGCCGTCCCTCGGCCGTGCTGATCGACCGGAACATGCCGGGGATGACGGGGGATGAGCTGATTCGCGCGCTGCGGAATGAGCCCGGCCTGGACGGCTTGCCAATCCTCGTCCTCAGCGGCCAGGCCGTATCGCCGGCCGAGCTGGCCAGCCTCGGCGCCGACGGCGCGCTCCTCAAGCCGTTCGACGTCCCCGTACTGATCGCCCGGCTCCGGTCGTTCGTCCCCGCCGCACAGTCCGCCTAGGCCGGACCGGCCGGCCGCACCGGCCGGCGGCGTGTTTCCCAAGCACAGCCTTCGGCAACCAACGGCGCCGGCACTTTGCTAAAGTGGCGCGCCGGAGGCGATCCCGATGACCGACATCAATGTCGACCAGCTCGTTCACACCGCCGTCTTCGGCGACGGGGATGCGAAAGCCGGCGCGCGCAAGACCATTCACATGGAAGCGCGGCGCCGCGGTGCGGTCTCGTCGTCGATCTATCCGCTCTACATGGCGTTCGGGCGCAACGAGATCAAGCGTCTCTTCACCGTTCCCGCGTTCAACATCCGCGCGCTGACCTACGACGCCACCCGCGCGCTCTTCCGGGTAGCCATGCGCCATGACGTCGGCGCATTCCTCTTCGAGATCGCGCGCTCCGAGATCGGTTACACCGACCAGCGGCCGGCCGAATACGCCGCCTGCGTCCTGGGCGCCGCGCTGCGCGAGGGGTTCCAGGGGCCTGTCTTCATCCAGGGCGATCACTTTCAGGCCAGCGCCAAGAAGTGGGCGACGGAGGAAGGGCAGGTCGCGGAGATGAAAGCGCTCGAGTCTCTGATCGACGAAGCGCTGGCGGCCGAGTTCTACAACATCGATATCGACACCTCGACGCTGGTCGACCTCGACTTCCCGACGCGCGAGGAACAGCAGCGCGCGAACTACGAAGGGACGGCCCACCTGACGAAGTACATCCGCGAGCGGCAGGGCGGCATCACGGTTTCGGTCGGCGGCGAGATCGGCGAGGTGGGCAAGTACAACACGCATCCCGAGGAGGTCCGCGCGTACGCGGACGGCCTCAAGCGCCTCCTAGGAGGCATCACCAGCATCAGCAAAATCTCGGTGCAGACCGGCACGTCCCACGGCGGCGTTCCCCTCCCCGACGGCACGATCGCCCAGGCCAAGATCGATTTCGACGTCCTGCGCCAGACCACGCACATCTGCCGTCAGGAGTACGGCATGGCCGGATCGGTGCAGCACGGCGCCTCGACGCTGCCGGAATCGGTCTTCAACAAGTTCCCCGAGGCGGAAGCGGTGGAGATTCATCTCGCCACCGGCTTCCAGAACATGATCCTCGACGCGCCGACGCTCCCTCAGGAGATCAGGGATGGCATCCGCGACTACTGCTTCGAGCACTGCCTCGACGAGCGGAAGCCCGGCCAGACCGACGAACAGTTCGTCTACACCTCACGCAAGAAAGCGCTCGGACCATTCAAGAGAAGAATGTGGGAAATGGACGACGCCCACAAAGGCCCGATCGTTCACGAACTGGAAGAGAAGTTCGAGTTTCTGATGGAGAAGCTGGGCGTGTTCGGAACGAAGGAGATCGTGGCAAAGTACGTGAGCACCGCGCCGTCTGATCTTCCGGTGTACGCGGCAGCGTCAGCGGAGCTGACCGCGGCGGCGGTGGTAGATCCGAACGAAGGGGAGTAGGGGCCGTAACGTCTTATCCGCAGATGACGCAGATATACGCAGATTGAAGACAGTTTCATCTGCGTATATCTGCGTACATCTGCGGATAATTTTCGAAATAAGAGTTTACCGAGAATTGACGGCTTTTGCGGCTTGCGCCGGTTTCTGCGCGCGATCCGCGGCTTTGCGAGTGATCCGCTGGTCCGCGACGCGAGTTCACGCGAGAAGGTGTTCGGGCATCCCGAAAATGGCTGGCGGAACCTCGAACATAGTCTGGGGAATGTCAAAGAGGATGGCTGTAACCCTCGCCGTTGCCCGAGCTATCCCTAAAAAGGTCTCGGAAACCCCTCACAACAGTGCGTGGCACCTCGAGTAGGAGGTCTGCATATCCCTGGGATTGGGCCGCCAATGCTCAAGAGGAGTGCGCTATATCCCAAAGATCGTCCCAGTGTACCCCTGAGAAAGGTGCGTGTGAGCCGGAGGATAGGCCGCGAACACCCCGAGGATAGGCGCTGCAATCTCGCAGCGGGGTGCCGGCTATCCCTCGCCTCACTGCAGGTTATCCCCGAGCTTGTTGTAGCCATCCCGAGGATAGGTCGTGGCGCATAGGAGAGCACTGCGTGATATTACGGAGATCACCGCATGATTTCCCGACGGTGGTGTCTGCATATCCCGAGGATTCTTCGTGCCTTCTAAGGGATATCGTGCTGTCCTCACGAGGATAGGCGTCACTCCTCACGAGGGTTGTACGACACTGCTCGAGGGTAGAACGGAGCTTACTCACGGTGATCGCGGGCAGCTCGAGGATCATTGCGGACCTCTCGAGGATCATGGCCGCTATTCAACAGATGTGTCTGTAGCTTCTAAGGGGTTCAATGACACGCACCGCACCGCGTTACCGAGGTCCTTATGACTCGCTGTCCGTCTTCCGGAAAATTCCCAAGGCGAACGCCGGGAATGGCGACGAGCTGCCCGTCCATAACAACACGTACGGGGTCGGGTGCCGGAGGGGTCAGGCGTGCTCCGACACCCGGCTCCCGACCCCGGAAATTGAGTGGCGATCAACTACGCTTCGCGCGCACGGCACATAGGCAGGTAGTGGTCAGGGGCAGAACGTTCGGACAGTGCGCAACCGCCCGCCCTCGGAAACATCGCGTTCACATGCGTGCCGCGCGTTCCATGCTGGGGATTCTTCGCGTCGCTCAGAATGACAAGCGCCCTCCGAACGCGTCTCATTCAATCTGTCATCCCTACGGAGTGCGGGTAGTAAAATCAAAGAAGCGCGGCCGAAACCCGGCGATGATTCAGTTTGCGCACGAACCTGCTTGAGCATTGAACCCTCATCCGACTCTCTACTCCACCTCGCCCACTACCGCGACATCGCCTCCGAGGTCGCTTACAGGCTGATCGCGGGCGAGAGTGTGGAAGTTCTCGTCGCGTCGAGCGGTGTCGCCAACGCCATCGCAACGGAGGTTCTGCGGCGGAGGCCGAACGGCGTGGCCGGCCTGCGTCTCGAAACGATCGAGACGTTCGCGCGGCGCATCGTCAACGCGGCCGGAGAGTTTCCGCGCGTCGCCGGCGAGGCCGAGAGGCGTCTGGCGATGCTCAACGCCGTCCGGAGCATTGACGATCCGATGATGGAGAGCCGCGGCATCGCCGCGATGATCGACCGCTCGTGGCGCGACGTGCGCGACGGCGGGTTTACGCTGGCCGATTTCGAGTCGCGGACGCGTACCACGCGCCTGCGCAATCCCGCGCGAACGAAGCTGGTCATCCGCGCCTGGCGCGACTACGAGCGCTTGATCGCGCAGCTCGAGGCCATCGACCCGGCCGATCTCCTGCGCCGCGCAGCGGCCATCATCGAGAGCGGCCGCGTGACCGTCGCGCCGCAGATCGTGGCCGGCTTCTACGACATGACCGGCGCACAGCGCCGCCTCATCGACGCGCTGCGCGCGGCCGAGAGGGTCGAAGCCGTCTACGTCCCCGCCGCCGAGGGGGACGCCTACCGTTTCGCGGAACCATTCATCAGCAACTTCAGCACCGAGCAACCCAGCAACCCTGCAACCCTGCAACCCGCGTGGCAAGTCTCGCAATACGACACCCGCACCATCGAGCTTCGCGAGACATGCCGCGAAGTCGCGGCATTGCTGCGAGGGGGGATTGCCGCCCGCGACATCGGCATCGTCGCCCGCACTCTCGAACCGTACGACATTGCCCTGCTCAACCGTTTCGCGGCCGCGGAAGGCTTTACCCTCTCGACTGGCGAGGAGACGCCGCTGGTCGCGCACCGGATCGGGCGAGCGATCACCACCCTGCTCCACATGCGCGAAGACGGCTTCCCGCGGGGCGAGGTCATCGAGCTCGTGCGCGACGGCTTCGAGCCAACGCGGCCAATCAACATCGACGAGGTCGACCAGGCTACGCGCCGCGCCGGCATCGCCGGAGGGACGAGCGAAGAGCTGAAGACGCTGGCGCGCAATTCCGCCATCGCGGCGTATCTGGCCATCGTCACCGAGGTCGAATCGCTCGCCCCCGCGGCGACGCAACCTGCTGCCGAGGCGGCAGAGTTCCTGACGGCCGCAGTCGCTCGTCTCCGCATCGATACGGAGCTCGATCTCGCGGCGGCCGAGGCGATCGACAGAGTCGCCTCGACCATTCGCCGGACGAGCAAGTGGAACATCCGCTTCGATGCCGCCACGATCATCGACGCCCTCGGCAACGAAACGCTCCGACCTCCGACCCCCTACTCCCGACCCCCTGAAGTGTTCTGCTCCGACCTCATGCGCTTCCGCGGCAGATCCTTCGCCCATCTCTTCGCCGTCCGGGTGCAGGACGATCTCTTTCCGCAGCGGCGCGTGGATGACCCGCTCCTTCCCGATCACGACCGCCGCGCCCTCGGCGTGCGCGAGATCGGCGATGGCCGCGATGAGGAGCGGATGCTGTTTCAGCTTCTCCTCGACGGCGCGCAGACGATTCACTTCTCGTTCGCGGGAGGGGACGGCTTCGGAAAGACGCTGCGGCCTTCGCCACTGCTCAAGAGTTTCGTGATCGCGCAGCAACCGGAGCGGAAGACGGAGCTGTTGAAGAACTTCGGCGCGGCGTTCGTTCGGGGGCGAGACCCTTCGACTGCGCTCAGGGCAGGCGCCGCCGAGCCAGTTGGCAGGACGCCAGCGCTCCGGCGGCAGCTGCAACTTCTGGCCAAAGCCGGCACCAAGTCCGTGTTCGACGGCTACCTCTTCGCCGAACGCGACGATGAGATGCTGCGCGCGAAGCTCGCCAATGCACTCACGTCCGTCTCGCCGACGCAACTCGAAGACTTCGGCGAGTGTCCGCAGAAGTTCTTCTTCAAACACATCCTGGGCGTTCGCGACATCAATGACCCCGAGCATGAGCTGCAGCTCAATGCACGCGACAAAGGCAAGCTCGATCACGCCATCCTGGAACGCCTCTATCGCGATCTCGATGACGCCGCTTTCCTACGTGCTACCGCCGCGCTGCCGCAACTCGACGCCGCGATCGGCGAGCGGATCGACACCCTTGTCGACGATGCCTTCGCCAATCTCGTGCGCGACATCCCGCCGTTCAACCCGACCATGCGCGAGATCGAGCGGACCGCGACCAAGCGCATCCTCCGCGAGTTCGTCGCTCACGACCTCGCCGACCTCGCAGCGACCGGATTCCGCCCGAAACACTTCGAGTACCGGTTCGGGAAGACGAGACATGGGGTTTCAGATCATCCGGAGCCGTTTGTGCTTGTGATCGGGGGTCGGGAGTCGGGGGTCGGGGGTCGGAGCAATGTTGTCTCGATAGCCGACGTCGGGGGTCGGGAGTCGGGAGTCGGGAGTCGGAGCGACGCAGAGGGTCGGGAGGCGGGAATCTTGAGTCAGAGCAACGTCTCGATCTCCGACGCCCGACCCCCGACACCCGACCCCCGCACGCATCTCCGCATCGACGGCACCATCGACCGCATCGATGCTCGTCCTGACGGTTACCGCATCGTCGACTACAAGGGAGGAAAGGCGACGCGGCACAAGGACCTCGGCGGCAAGATCGACCGCGGGGTGCGGCTGCAGCTGGCGCTCTATGCCATGGCCGTGTCGCAGTTCTTCGGCGCGGATGCCGCGTCCGTCAGCGGCGCGATCAAGCCGCTCGTCACCAGCGAGACCAACGCCCGGAAATTCGCCTTCGCGCTGGCCGAGAAGGAAGCGGCGTTGCACGAGACGCTCGGCCTCTTCGTCACGTCGATCATGGGCGGCGTCTTCCCCGCCTTCCCGGCCGATGACGACGCGGATTTCAACGCCTGCAAGTACTGTCCGGTGAATCACTCCTGCCGCACGCGCCACGACTTCGCCGAGAAGTACCTGGTCACGCGCCATGGCGAGCCGCGCACGCTGCTCGGAGGAGGCGAGGAATGAGCGCCATCGCGGTGCAGTCGTCGTTTTCGTTCGGCACTCCCCGGCGCCGCAACATCGTCATCGAGGCAGGAGCCGGCACGGG
>DATLWH010000002.1:0-5392 GCA_035576505.1 Thermoanaerobaculia bacterium
AATGACCGAATCGCGCATCGCCTTCGCCGACTGGCCGCAATCCGATCACGCCACCGGCCATCGCTGGAATTCGGAAAGCCAGCGCTCCGCAATCCAGCCGATGCGCAACTACGACGCCCTCGCTCCCGCCGGCACGATCAAGTCTTCCGCGCACGACATGGCGCTGTGGCTCCGCTTCCAGCTCGCCGGCGGCGCCATCGACGGCAAGCGGCTGCTGTCTCGAGACGCGCTCGAGGAGACGCACGCACCGCAAACGATCATCCCGATCGGCCCGGCAACCCGTCAGATCTATCCCGACACGAATTTCCTCACGTATGCGCTCGGCTGGAACGCCTCCGACTATCACGGCGAGCTGCTCGTTGCCCATGCCGGCGCGCTGAACGGCTTCCGCACGAATGTCGCTCTCCTGCCGAAACGCAACGTCGGCATCGTGATCCTCGAGAACGTCGGCCGGGGAACGGCGCTGGCGGCGCTCCGCAACACCATCATCGATCAGTTCCTCAGGCTGCCGGCGCGCGACTGGAACACCGAGCTTCTGGACATGGAGAAAACAGAAGGAGCGAAAGGGGAAGCGAAGCTCGCCGAGCGCGAGGCGAAGCGCGCCACCGCGCCGAAACCATCGCACGGCCTCACCGCATACACCGGCACGTACCATAACGCCGCGTTCGGCGACGCCACGATCTCCGGCGCGGACAATGCACTCGTCCTGCACTGGGAGCGGATCACATTGCCTCTCGTTCACGAGAACTACGACACCTTCAGCGCCATTGACACGGTCGAAGACATCGACGAAACGGTTCAGTTCCGCCTCGGCGCGGACGGCGAGGTGGCCGGCTTCACCCTGTTCGGGGAGGATTTCGTCCGGCGGTGAGCGAAGAGAAGAGAATCGTCATCATCGGCGGCGGCTTCGGCGGCCTGTACGCCGCGAAAACGCTCGCCAACGCTCCGGTGCGCATCACGCTCGTCGACCGGCGGAACTATCACCTCTTCCAGCCGCTGCTCTACCAGGTGGCCACGGCGGTGCTCAATCCGAGCGACATCGCCGCACCGATCCGGGCGGTGCTGCGCAAGCAGAAGAACGTCAGCGTGATCATGGGCGACGTCACGAGCATCGATCCCGATCAGAGGATCGTCACGTTGGCCGACGGCGCGCTGGCGTACGACATCCTCATCGTGGCCACGGGCGCCACGCATTCGTACTTCAGCAATCCCGAATGGGAAGAGAACGCGCCAGGCCTCAAGACGATCGAGGACGCGCTGGAGATCCGCCGCCGCGTGCTGCGCGCGTTCGAAGCGGCCGAGCGGGAGAGCGATCCGCAGGGGCAGCGGGCCTGGCTCAACTTCGTCATCGTCGGCGCCGGCCCCACCGGCGTCGAACTGGCAGGAGCGCTCTCGGAGATCGCCCGGCAGACGATGATCCGCGACTTCCGTCGCATCAATCCGTCGAGCGCGCGCGTGATCCTTCTCGAGGGAAAAGAGCGCGTCCTGCCGACCTATCCTGCCGATCTATCTGAAAAGGCGGCCGCGCAGTTGCGCGGCCTCGGCGTCGAGGTGATGACGAATACCGTCGTCACAGGCCTCAGCGATCACGACGTCTCCGTCAGTGAAACGATCATCCCCACGCGCACCGTTCTCTGGGCCGCGGGCGTGCAAGCCTCGCCACTCGCTCGAAGCCTCGGCGCGCCGCTCGACCGCGCCGGTCGCGTTCTCGTCGCGCCCGATCTGAGCATTCCAGGCCATCCCGAGGTCTTCGTGATCGGCGACCTCGCCGCGGTGAAAAATGATGACGGCTCCCTCGTACCCGGCGTCGCGCCGGCCGCGATTCAGGAAGGGACGCACACCGCGAAGAACATCGAGCGGATGATCGGCGGGCAGCCGCCCCTCCCCTTCCGCTACCGCGACAAAGGTTCGCTCGCCACCATCGGACGCGCCGCCGGAGTCGCCGACCTCGGATCCATCAAGCTGAGCGGCTTCATCGCCTGGGCCGCCTGGCTCACCATCCACATCTTCTTCCTCATCGGCTTCCGCAACCGCCTGCTCGTGATCCTGCAGTGGGCATGGGCGTATGTCACGTTCCAGCGCGGCGCGCGGCTGATCACGGGGAAAGTCGAACCGCTGATCCGCAGATGAAGGGGGTCGGGGGTCGGGGGTCGGGGGTCGGAGGCGAGCCGGCACCTCTCATGCTCCGACCTCCGACCCCCGACTCCCGACTCCCGACTCCCGCGTCACTCTCCAAAGCGCCCCCGCTACAATGCCTGCGCTTGGCAACGATCGATCTCTTCATCATCATCGCCTACCTGGCCGCGGTCGTTGCCATCGGCTTCTGGTGCCGGAAGCGGCAGAAGACGACGCGTCACTACTTCCTGGCCGGCCGCCAACTGCCCTGGTGGGCGATCTCCGGCTCGATCGTGGCCACGGAGACGTCGGTCATCACCTTTATCTCCATCCCCGGCCTGGCCTATGCGCGCGGCGGCAACTTCACGTTCCTCGAGCTCGTCTTCGGATATCTGATCGGCCGCGTCGTCATCTGCCTGCTCTTCATTCCGGCCTACTTTCAAAAGAACCTGCTGACGATTTACGAGTTGTTGCGCAGCCGTTTCGGCAACGGCGTACGGAGCCTGGCCGCCTCGCTCTTCATCGTCATGCGCACGGTGGCGGACAGCGTGCGGCTGCTGCTCACGGCCGTGGTCATGTCATCGGTCTGGCACGCCTTTCTGCCGAACGCCGATCCAGCCATGGTAACGGCGGTCTCCGTGGTCTGCATCGGAGGGGTGATGCTGCTCTTCACCGCCGTCGGCGGCATGGAGGCGGTGGTGTGGACCGAGATCCTGCACGTCGGCGTCTATATCATCGGAGCCATTGCCGTCGTCGTAATTCTCGCTGGCTCGATCCACGGCGGGCTGGCCGGCGCGGTTGCCGCCGGGAGCGCGGCTTCCAAGTTCCGCGTCTTCGATTTCGCCCTCGACTTCTCGCGGCCGTATGGCTTCTGGGCGGGAGTGATCGGCGGCGCGTTCCTCAACATGTCAACACATGGAACCGACCAGTACATGGTGCAGCGTTACCTGTGTACGACGAGCGCGCGCAAGGCGCAGGTGGCGCTCCTCGTCTCCGGCCTGGTCATCCTCGTGCAGTTCATCGGATTCCTCTTCATTGGCGTGCTGCTCTTCGCCTACTACCAGCCGTCGAAGCTGACCACCTACGCCACGGGGGCCGCGGCCGCGCCGTTCCACTCGCCTGACGAGGTCTTCCCCGACTTCATCATTCATCACATGCCCATCGGCCTGGCCGGGCTGCTCGTCGCGGCGGTGCTCGCGGCGGCCACCTCGCCGTCGGTGAATTCGATTGCCGCCACGGCCCTGGCCGATCTCTACCAACCGCTCGTACGCGGACGCAGCGACGCGCACTACCTCCGGATCTCGCGCCTGCTGACTGTTGCCGCCGGCTTCGCGCAGATCGGCGTCGCGCTTGCGCTGCGGGGACAGACGCGGTCGGCGGTCGATACGGCGCTCTCTGTCGCTTCCTTCATCAACGGCCCGATCCTCGGCGTGTTCCTCCTGGGCACCGCCAAACGCGGCGGTCCACGCGCCGCGCTGATAGGCATGAGCGTGGGGCTGGCCGTCATCATCACGGTCCGTTTTGCGTTTGCCACGGCGGTGGCCTGGCCGTGGTACACCGTCATCGGCTCGCTGACGACATTCGCCGTCGGCGCGCTCATCCCGGAGCGAGAACATGCGACGACTTAGCATAGCGGCGCTCTTCCTCTTCTTTTTCGGCTGCACGACGATGCAAGACTCCCAGACATTCGACGCCAACCGCCTGCGCGAGATCGACCGCACCATCGAGACCGCCATTGCCGGGCACAAGCTCCCCGGCGGCGTCTTCCACCTGGAGCGCGGCGGCTCCGTGTACGAGAAGGCCTACGGCAACCGCGCGCTCGTTCCGGCCGTCGAGGCGATGACAGCCGACACGATCTTCGACGCCGCCTCGCTCACGAAAGTCGTAGCCACGACGCCGTCCGTGTGGCTGCTGATCGAGCGCGGCCGGATCGAGATCGACGCGCCTGTCAGCCGCTACATCCCTGAGTTCCGCGGCGGCTGGCGCGACGAGATCACGATCCGCCATCTCCTCACCCACACCTCGGGGCTGCGTCCCGATCTCGATCTTTCGCCGCCATGGAGCGGATACGACACCGCCATCCGCATGGCCATCGCCGAGGAGCCGAGACAGCGGCCCGGATACACATTCCGCTACAGCGACATCAACTTCGAGCTGCTCGGGGAGATCGTGCGACGGGTGTCGGGAGAGCCGCTCGATGTGTTCGCCAAGCGCGAGATTTTCGAGCCGTTGGGCATGACGGATACGGGATTCCGGGGGTCGGGGGTCGGGAGTCGGGGGTCGGAGGAAGGCAGCGCAATCAAATCTCCGACACCCGACACCCGACTCCCGACCCCCGTTACACGCATCGCGCCGACCGAGCAGACTCCCGAGGGCATGCTGCGCGGTGTCGTACACGACCCCACGTCGCGGCGTATGGGTGGCGTTGCCGGACATGCCGGCCTTTTCACCACGATTCACGACCTCACGATCTACTGCCGCATGCTGCTGCGCGGCGGTTCGCCCGTGCTCCAGCCCGAGATCGTCAGAATGATGACCACTCTCGCCTCGCCGCCGAACGTGGCGGTGCGGCGGGCGGGCGGCTTCGATCTCGACTCCTCCTTCAGCCGTCCGCGAGGCGAGATCTTCCCGCTCGGATCGTTTGGTCATACCGGCTTTACCGGCGGCATGCTCTGGATCGATCCGTTCTCGAAAACGTTCTTCATCTTCCTATCGAACCGCGTCCATCCGAACGGTTCCGGTGACGTGCTCCATCTGCAGGTGGCCCTCGGCACGCTCGCGGCTGAGGCAGCGCGCGTGACGCGCGAGGCGCCCGCGGGCGCAATGGCGGTGCGGCCGGGCGGCCAGGTTCACTTTACGTTCGGCGGGCCGGATACGAACAACGGCATCGACCACCTCGAGGCGGAGAGGTTTGCGCCGCTTCAGGGAATGCGCGTTGGCCTGATCACGAACCACACCGGGATCGACCGGTCGTGGAATCCAACCATCGATCTGCTTCGCAGCGCGCCGGGCGTCACGCTCGCCGCTCTCTTCTCACCCGAACACGGCATACGAGGTTCGGTGGATGAGAAGGTCGGCGACTCGGTCGACTCCGTCAGTGGCCTTCCCGTCTACAGTCTCTACGCCGACACCCGTAAGCCGAAACCGGAGCAGCTCGCGCGACTCGATGCGCTCGTCTTCGACATCCAGGATGTCGGCGTTCGCTTCTACACCTACATGGCCACGATGGGCCTGGCCATGGAAGCGGCGGCCGCGGCGCACGTCAAGTTCATCGTCC
>DATLWH010000003.1:0-2731 GCA_035576505.1 Thermoanaerobaculia bacterium
TCGCTCGCTCATTAGGCGGCGTCTCAGCAGGCCCGCGAGGGCAGGCCTTCGTTCTTAGGTCAGTTGTGACTCATTGATACTGGACACTTGGGGCAGCTTGAAACCGTGGGGACTGGGACGAGGTGCCAGGCCTTCGCTTTCCTCTCTTTCGCAACTGATTGATAAATGGTCACTTGGGGACTGGGACGAGGTGCCAGGCCTTCGTTTTTCTCTCTTTCGCAACTGATTGATAAATGGTCACTTGTGACAGCTTACGGTTGAGCGGTCAAAGGGTCGCGAGTTATTCGCACTCGGCAACGGTCCGAACCGAATGTCCGCTTGAGGCCAAAACATCACCCAACCACCCGGTCTGGGACTGAACATGCCGTCGAGGCGCCGAGACGGCGCCTTGCCAGCCGGCGAGGACGCCAGCGCTCCGATGTGCCCTCTCACACGAGATTTCGGGCCTTCGTCGCCAGCGCGTACGCGCAAGTGACCCAGTAATCCGGTGACTCTGTCCGTCTCTCATCGATACATGAGGTGATTCGATGGGCCACACAATCGTGCTCGCGCATGGCGTTCTCGGCTTCGGCAATCCCCTGGGGCTTCCCAGCTTCGTCAACTACTTCAACGGCGTCGCCGCTCACCTGGAGGGGCTCGGGCATAAGGTCATCGTCCCGCAAGTGAACCCGGTCGGAACCATTGCCCAGCGAGGCCATCAGCTGGCCGACGCGATCAAGGCCGCCGCCCCTGGCGAAAAAGTGCACATCATTGCCCACAGCATGGGTGGCCTTGACGCGCGTTACGCGATCACCAACATCTTCAAGTCGCCGGAGCCGGCAGCAACGCTGATCACGATCGGCACTCCCCATCTGGGATCCCCGGTTGCCGACGCAATCGCGGACAAGTCCGATCCGCTCTTCGCGCACATCCCCGCGATCCTTTCGGTGCCGCTGGAGCGAAACGCGGGTGCGCTCCATGACCTGACCACGGACGTTGGGAGTCATTTTGATGCCTCGACCCCTGACGTTGATGGGGTCCGATACATTCAGGTGGCCGGGGATGCCTCTCAGGGTGGAACTGAGCTCATCCTGTTTCAACTTGCCGCCGTCATCAGCCACCTGAAAGGGTGCAAGAACGACGGAGTCGTCAGCCGGAGCTCCGCGCTACGCCTGCGCATTGATCCCGTGCTGGACGCTCAAGGCCAGCCCGTGAAGATGAAGCACGAGAATCTCGACGACTGGCCGGGCGATCATGCGTCAGAGGTCGGGTGGACCCTGCCGATCGGATTACAAATCCCGATCCTCACCTCGCCGCCACATCTCAAACGGTATGAGGACCTCGTCAAGATGCTGGACAGCTAAGGCGTGATAGCGGCCTTCCTTGTGCGCGGCCCTCTCTGCGCGGCTTGATGAGTGTGTTCACCCGCGCCTGCTCGCGGCCTCGATGACCGTAGCGGGACTCCATCGCGCTGCGCGCAACACGTACCGCATCGCCTCGGCGCGTCTGCCGGCCTTCGCGAAGAACCGGGCGCCCTCCAGCCATTGGCGCGCCGTCCGGCGGCGGAGGCGCCGGCGCAGTTCGCGGTCGCGATGGTCGCGGCGGAAGTGGGTGAACGCTTCGCGCATCGTGCGGTCGGCGGTGGGGGCCATGCCGCTCTTGCCGTCGAATCTCCAGACGGTGATGAGCGCGGCGATCTCTTCGTCGGAGATCGGCCGGCCGAGGTAAGGAGCGAGAGACTTCCGCATGATGGCCGTCCAGTTCGCTCGTTTGATGCCCGCGTATTCGACGGTGGCGCGGCCTTCGTGGTCGCGTTGTTTCATCCCGATCAGAGGCAGCGTCAGAATGCGGCCCGTGCGCAGGAGGCGAACCCACAGATCGTAGTCTTCCGAAGAGGGATAGGCGGCGTTATAGCCGCCGAGGGTGAGAACCTGCGAGCGCCGGAACATCACGTGCCCGCCGCCGCCGACGATGTTGTAGAAATGAAGCAGCCAGGTCACGACCTCATGCGGCTCTACGACATCCCACGTGCCGAGGTAGCGACCGTCGCGGTCCATCGTCTCGTAGGCGGATGAGACCAGTACCACTTCCGGATGACTGTCCAATACCGCGGCCTGCGCGGCAAGGCGACCGGGCATCAGGATGTCGTCGCTGTCGAGCCGCGCCACATACTCGGTCCTGGCGTGCCGGAGCCCCAGATTGGGTGCCTCGGCGATCCCCAGGTTCCGCGGGGCAGTGATCACGACGATGCGCGCGTCTTTCTGCGCCCAGGCGCGCAGCAACTCCGGCGTACGATCGGTCGATCCATCGTCGACGATCAGCAGCTCGAAATCGGCGAAGTCCTGGGCGATGACGCTCTCGATGGCCTCGCCTACAAACTCTTCACGATTGAAGACGGGCATGAGCACGGTAACGCGTGGACTCATGAGCTCTGGCCGGCCGGCACTGCGGCGATGATACCTCGCCGTGTGAGTAGCCCCCGAGTGCCGCGCGTGGCATGCGCGAATGCGCCCAATGACGTCTGCAGCCGCGTCCGCTGTACCATCTTCTCTCTCCCACTCGACATGCAGTGAAGATTGCGTCGATTATCTCTCTTGCGTCATGCGAAACTCTTCTCGCGTGTCCGTCCAGTAGGCCGTATGAACAGAAGGGGCGATCGGTACCGGAAAGGACCCTGGTGTTGAGCGAAATGATGAGAAGGTCGACGCGATGTTTCATGGTCGTGATCCTTGCACTCGCAGCCGGCAGTTCG
>DATLWH010000004.1:0-4344 GCA_035576505.1 Thermoanaerobaculia bacterium
GGGCTCTTTTGGTTCATTCTGGACGACGGATAACTACCTCGCGGCGGTGAACGAGCCGGTGCGGTTCCGCGACGCGCTCCCGTGCTTCTCGTGCGGCGGCGATCTGCTGGCGACCGTGACGACGCTCCGCCACGACCCGAACCCCGCCGGTCTCGCGCTCTTCGCGTTGCGCGGGATGACCTCGCAGCTCATGGCCGGTTCGCGCATCAGCAACACATCGGGCGTGTCATCGAACGGAACCGAGGTGCACATCGTGCGCGAGAGCGACTTTCGTGATCGCGGCTTGTACTTTCTGACAGTGCCCGTCGACCTACGCTCCCGTGTGCTGCTGCGGGCGTGGGCGCTGACGGATGTTCCGGTGACCATCCCCGGCATCACCCCGTTGAAGTCGTCGCTCTCCTTCGTGCCCGTGCCTGGCACGCCGCTGGCCTTCGCCACTCTCGACCTGACGACGTATTTCAAGCAACTGCCGGGAGGATCGATCAGCGCTTTTATCTACTTTCCGCGCGCGCTCGGACAGGATCTGCGCATGTGGGGAATGATCAGCGTCACCAACAACGACACACAGCAGGTCACAATCATCTCGTCCCAATAGCGCCCAACCGCCAAGGAACGCCCTGAGCGAAGCCGAAGCGCTCTCGGCCAAACGTGAAAAACATGGATGTAATGATCTCGCGCGCACGATTACACCTCCTTTGCTTGTGCTTCCTCCTTCCGGCCTCAATCGCGGCCGCTGACTCCATCCGCTTCGATCCTCCTGTGGCGACAGGGCATACGTCCGTAGACGCGATTCTCTCCGTGATCAGCGGGGGGTGCCCGGTGTTCGACCAGGACGTGACTGTCACCGGCACGACAGTAACGCTCCGCGTCAACATGATTCCGCCGCCGGGTATCGGCGGCTGTGGCGGCAACGTTGGCCCCTTAACATCGACCTTGCACCTGGGCGTGCTCTCCCCCGGCGTCTATGACGTGGTGTTGCTACGTGACACGTTTCCGTCAGCGCGCGCGAAGCTCATCGTGCGTGACGACTCGCTCACGGCGGCTCCCTTCGCGGTGCCGACCACCGGCGGCGAGTTCCACGTCCTGCGCAGGTTCGATACGACGGGCCGGGTGGTCGTGCTCGTCGACGGCCGTGAGGCCACGTTTGTCTTCAGCGAGACGGCAGGCGATGTCTATCAGGCCCCTCCGCACGCGCCGGGAACCGTCGACGTCTCCGTGGCCAGTTCTTCAACGAACCGCACCGCCGTCGCTGCACTGACGTACTTCGATCGCGCGGCTCCGCCGGACCCAGCACTCTTCGAGTTCATCCTCTTTCCGACCGCCTATGCTGGCCCGGGCTCTTTTGGTTCGCTCTGGACGACGGACAACTACCTCGCGCCGGGGCTCGAGCCCGTGCGGTTTCGTGACACGATCCCGTGCCTGGTGTGCAGCACCGATCTGCTCACGATGGAGACGCCGCTTCTCCACGACAACAACCCTGCCGGTATTGTGCTCTTCGCATTGCGCGGAATGACGTCGCAGCTCATGGCCGGCTCGCGCATCAGCAACACGTCGGGCGTGTCGTCGAACCAGATTGAGGTGCACGTCGTGCGCGAGAACGAGTTCCGCGATCGCGGCATGTACTTTCTCGACGTGCCCATCGACCTTCACTCCCGCGTCCTGTTGCGGGCGTGGGCGATCGCGGATGCTCCGGTGACGGTCTCGGGCAATACGCCGGATCACTCGTTGCTCCGCTTCGTGCCCGTGCCCGGCACGCCGCTGGCCTTCGCCACTCTCGACCTGACGTCGTATATCTACCAACTGCCGGGCCGCAACGACAATGCGTTTATCTACTTTCCGCGGGCCCTCGGACGCGACCTGCGGATGTGGGGAATGATCACCGTCACGAACAACGACACGCAAAAGGTCACCATCATCTCGTCCCAATGAAACTCCTGTGACAGGCTGCCATTGCCTTCTGGAAGATGAATAATGCTGACGCAATGACCTCCCGCAACCGAATCCTCGCGCTCTGCTCATCGTTCCTCCTTGTCGCCACGATCGCCGCCGCGGAAACCATCCGCTTCGATCCGCCGGGCGCCACGGCGCATCACTCGGTCGACGCGGTCATCACAGGCAACTGGCCGAACGGCTGTGTCCCTTCTGTGAAGGGCCTCTCCAACAACGGATCGACGATCCAGCTCTTTCTTGACACCCGGGTTCCCCTCGGCGTCCTCTGCGCTCAGTTGGTGTCGCCCTACACCGGGCTGTTTCATCTCGACGTTCTTCCGGCCGGCACCTACACGGTCCTCCTGGTCGGGGACAACGGCGGCGGCAACCTGACGGAGCTGGCGCGGACGACGCTCATCGTCCGAGACGCCGACACGTTGACGATTGCGCCGTACGCGATACCGACCTCCGGCGCCCTGATCGCCATCCGCGATCCGTTTCCTTCCGGCGGCGGAGTTGGGATCACAATCGACGGCGTACCGGTGCCGTCGGGCGTAAGTGGCGACGGAGTCGTGCTTGCCAATGCGCCGCCGCATCCCCAGGGAGCGGTGGACGTCGCCGTCACTTCGAGCCAGGGAACCGTGACCGCGAAAGCGGGGCTGATCTACTACGATCCCGCCTCCGCCGACCCGGCGGTGTTCGAGCCGATTCTCTTTCCATTGTCGTTCCAGGGAGCGGGCGCGTTCGGATCGCAATGGACGACGGAGAGCTTCATCACCGTCGCCAACGGCTCGCCCGCATTCTTCCGTGATTTGCTGCCGTGCGCCGGATGTCTGTCGACGCTCATCGCCGGTTCCGCGAAGTTGGATACCGATGCCAATCCATGGGGACACGTGCTCTACGCGTTACGCGGGACGGCCGGGTCGCTCGACTTTGCCTCGCGCATCCGCGACACCACGCGCCAGGCGCAGACGGCCGGAACCGAGGTGCCGGTCGTCCGAGGGAGCGACTTCCGGGCGCAGCTCCGATGCCAGAACGTCCCCGTCGACAGCCGGTATCGGGTCATGCTCCGCCTGTGGTCCTTCGGCAACTCTCCGTTCAACGTGCTCGTCGACCCGCAGCAACAGTTACCGCTGTCGCTGACCAGGATCCCCGGAACGACGATGTGGTTCGGATCGCTCGATGTCACGTCGCTGCTGACGAAAGCGGGCGCAAATCCGACCCTCGTAACGGTCTCTCCGTCCGGTTCCCCTCTGCTCTCCCCGCCGATCTGGGGAATGCTGAGCCTCACAAACAACGACACCCAGCAGGTGACGATCATCTCGCCGCAGTAGGCGAGCACGGTGACCTCAGGTGCTCGCCTCGGAGCGCCGGCGCAGCCCGGAGCGCTGGCGTCCTCGCCGGCTGGCTCGGCGGAGCCTGCCCTGAGCGACGGCCACCATAACGTTGCTGCGACGACCGTAGGTTGCGCCTGGCCAAAGGTAACGAGGCCGGCCAACGTGAGCAGGCGATGCCGAAGTCTCATTGGCGAAGCGCGTTTTTGGTTCCGAAAGCGGCTTCAACCCTGACATAACCAGCGCCGATTCATTGACTTGCATGATTCGCGCGCGGCCAGAGCGCGCCGCGATGAGGTCGGAACGTGCTCCTAAGTGATTGCAAACGCGCAGCTTTCGCGATCGAGTGAGGCTTCGCGCTGCCAAGCCATCGAACTTCCGACGAGACCTTAAGTCGTTCCAGTGCTGGTATTTGCTGGAAACTGTCCCGCCAAGACCGAAGTCCGAAGGCCTGGCACCATGGACGCCACGATTCTCCATTTGCTCGTACACTGAGAGGGAACGCCGCCCATGATTCCACCCGTCGTCGTCCACTGTGGGGTCGGAGCACTTGTCACAGTGCTATCCCTCCCGCTCGTCCTTCGGAAGGTGCCGATGAACCGGGCGTACGGCGTTCGCGTCCGGAAGGCATTCACATCTGAATCGAACTGGTACGACATCAACGCGTACGGCGGAAAGCTCCTTCTCGCGTATGGCCTCGCCCTGGTCGCTTTCGGTCTCCTCGCCCGGGATGCAGCACCACCACCGGCGAGTATCTGGACTGCTCCATTCGTCGTCGGGCCGCTCGTCCTCGTCTTCCCGATCCTCGGCCTCATCAGTGCCTACGCCCGCCGCCTTCCGTAGCGCTCCGGGACCGTTCACGCCGGCGAGGCCGACTTCCCATCATCTCCATTGGCCGGGTCGTGCCACGATCCGCCTGCGATCACGCTCTGCGCCTCGGCAGGGCCCCAAGTGCCAGGGTCGTAGTCGTGGACGGGGAGGCCGTGGTTGATGAGCGGGTCGACGACGCGCCACTCGGCTTCCACCATGTCCTCGCGCGCGAAGAGCGTGGCGTCACCTTTCATGGCGTCGCCGAGGAGGC
>DATLWH010000005.1:0-3360 GCA_035576505.1 Thermoanaerobaculia bacterium
CGGCAACACGGGGGAGAGCGCCACAGCCCGCAGCGGTGAGGCCGGCCTCTCCTTCTTCATGCCGATGGCGCGCGAAAGGAACCCATCCTCGGTCGACTTCACACCTGGCGTGCCGGACTCCATGAAGTCCTGGGCGTCGAAATGCGATCGCGTCGCGTCGGGCGAGCCCACCGCGTGGACGAACGCCGCGCTGTGGTCCTTGAAATACGGCATCAGCGAGGCCAGCGAAGGATGCAGTCCGAAGAATCCGTCGAGGTCGAGCGCGCCACCCGCAGCACCTGGACGCGGCACCGCAATCGTCGGCCGGGCGTCGTAGTACGCCCTCTCACCGAACGGAACGATCATGTTGAGACCGTCGACCGCCCCGCGCTGAAAGATGGCCACCAATGTCTTGCTCCCCTTCGTCGTCGAGGCATTGGCCATCTTCACGAACACGTTGGGAAGCAGGCTGCCGCCGACAAGGGCGAGGCCGGATGATTTGAGAAAGAAGCGTCTGTCGATCATGGGTATGTGGTTCCTGGGTTGCTGGGTTGCTACTGCCTCTGAAACTCCGGCGATCCCAGGATCAGCCCAGCCACAGTCGGCAGTTGTGTGTTGTCCCACGGATCCTCGTTCGGTGCTTTCCGCTCGACGATCCGCGACTTGATGGTGCTGCGTGTCTCCTCCGTCAGGTTGCCGCCCGTCAGCGCCAGCGCCAGCGCCTCGACCGAGTGCGATGCGTCGGCGGCCTGGCCCGCGGGGATGAGCGAGACGACGTCGCCGTGTACCCCCGGCAGCTTGTTGGCGGCAAGCGAGAGCGCGAAATTGAGACGGTTCATCAGCGCGCCGGTGTTCATCCACACATCGGCCTTGTCGCTGTAGCCGGTGGGCGGCTGCGCTCCGTATAGGGGCTCGCCAATCTGCTGCAATGAGCGGGCAATCGCGGCCGGGTCGGTAATCTGCGCGTTCACCGCGCGCACCGCCGAGATCGTGTACTCGAACGGCGACTTCACCTTGGCGCGGTACACCGTCGGATCCCAGAACTCCGGGCTTGCGATTACGGCTCGTACCGTCTCGCGGAGATCACCGTCCGTGGCCAGGAACCTCTTGGCCACGCGATCGACGAGTGCCGGCGGCGGCTCATCGGCCACGAGGCGCTGACACAGTTTGTAGGCGATGTGATGGGCGGTGGCCGGATGGTGGGCCAGGACGTGGATCATCCTCTCCCCTTCCTCGATCCCGCCGCCGGGCCCGAAGCGAATGCCCATGACCGTCTTCGCCCCGGCGTCGTGCAGCCGCGGACGGAAGATGAACGCCGCCCCCTCACCCCCGTCGCGACCGGCATCGCGCTGGTTCGTGATCGTCCAGCCGGTCAGCACGCGCGCCAGCTCGGTGACGTCTTTCTGCGTATAGCCGGCATCGACGCCGAGCGTGTGAAGCTCCATGATCTCGCGTGCATAGTTCTCATTGAGCCCGCCCTGCTGTCTGTTCTGCGCCTGGGGACGCGCCATCATCCTGCGGCGGAAGCCCCAACCGTAATAGCGCTGCTGTTCCCCCGGCCGGTTCTCCGGCGCGGCGATGGAACGGGCATTGTCGAGATAGAAGAGCATCGCCGGCGATTTCGCGGTGGCCATCAGAAGGTCTTCGAAATGACCCCAGATGTGAGGCCGGATCACGTCGCGCTCGTAGCTCGTCAGCAGGAACCGGTCGATGCCCTTGCCGGAGAAGACGTTGAAGTGATTCATCCAGAAGTCGACCATCACTTCGTTGAGCTGGCGGTCCGACTCCGCGGCGCGGAGGATGCGCTGCGCCACGAGATCGTTCATGACCACCTGCGGCCGCTGATTCGGAGGAACATCGCGCATGAACTCGCGGCGCGCCTCTTTCTTGTCCACCGCGCCATCCCTGGCCTCGGCCTTGGCTTCCTTCCTGGCCGCAAGCACCGGCGCGTAGTACGTCCTCATGATCTGCGCGTTCGACAACGTCATCGTAGGAAGGCTGTCGACGCGCGCCTCGACCGCGCGGTCAGGAATGCCCTCGGGATGAAGCTGCCGCTCGATCCACACGTTGACGCCGTCTCTCATGACGGCATCGACATCACCCGGCCGCGGCCCGAAGGCCAGACGGTTGAGCGCGTGGAGCGCCCGCTGCCGATCGGTGAGCCTGTTGTCTGAGGTGCTGAGCCCGGTGAGAAGCGCCAGAGCAATGAGTCCGGCAAGGAACCTGATGGGGAGTTTCATGAGCGTTGGACGGAGTGACGATCATGACGTTTACCGCCGAAGGGATCGGACTGGCTCGGATCGTTGACGGTAATCACGCGTCACGTTACTATTGCATCGTGATCGTATCGTTCAAGGGCCGGGAGACCGAGGCTCTTGCGAACGGTCAACGAGTCAAGCGCTTCGAGAGTATCGAGTCGGTCGCCCGACGGAAGATTCGGCAGTTGCAGATCGCTAACCGCTTGGACGACCTCCGTGTACCGCCAGGCAATCGTCTTGAAATGCTGAAAGGCAACCGCGCCGGACAGCACAGTATCCGGGTAAACGACCAGTTTCGCGTCTGCTTCCGCTGGACAAGCGCTGGTGCCGAAGACGTCGAGATTACCGACTACCACTAAAGGGAACCGACCATGAAGAAACTCAACCCCGTGACACCTGGCGAGTTGCTCCGCGAAGAGTTTCTCATTCCGATGGCCATCTCCCAGTACCGTCTTGCCAAGGAGATCGGCGTACCGGCACAGCGAATCAGCGAGATCGTGGCTGGGAAGCGAACTGTCACGGCCGATACGGATCTCCGTCTGTGCCGATTCTTCGGCCTGTCCAAGGGCTACTGGCTGCGAGCCCAGGCCGCCCACGACACAGAAGTTGCCGAAGATGCGCTCGCTGAAGACCTCGATCGAATCAAGCCCTGGTCGGGCACCGCTGCATAACCATCGTTGGGCGGCACGGAGGCATAGATGCTCGTCGACTCGTGCATTCCGGTCATACCGAGCGCCGATCTCGAGAAGAGTCTGCGCTTCTGGGTCGACGGGCTTGGGCTGTCGATGGATCGTCCCATGCAGCAGGACGGCCGCCTCGTCGGATGCATGGTTCATGACGAACGTCTGTATTTCTGGCTCAACCGGCGAGCGGGTTCTCCGACCAAGCCGGAGAATTACGAGGGCATACAACTCTACTGGGCGCCGGGCGACATCAAGGCACTGAGAGATCGCCTTGCGGGGCTCGGTTACGCAGTCTCCGAAATCGTGGACAGCGATTACGGACAGACCGAGTTCTTTGTCACGGATGATGACGGCTACTCCCATACCTTCGGGGTGGCGACCGACAGCAGCGCCTAGCCATGAAATCGTCCCTCAAGGTCACGGTGGTCGCCGGCGGCTAT
>DATLWH010000006.1:0-3414 GCA_035576505.1 Thermoanaerobaculia bacterium
GGCGTGCTCCAGCCGCCTCTGTATGACGCGAAGCTCGACGACGCGCCGAACTACGGCAATACCGGCTCGACGATCGGCCACGAGCTGACGCATGCCTTCGATGACGAAGGCCGCCAGTTCGATGCGCAGGGGAATCTGAAGGATTGGTGGACCGCGGACGACGCCAAGGCGTTCGAAGACCGAATCAATTGCGTGCGCGACCAATACGCGCAGTACACGATCGTCGACGACATCAAGATCAATTCGAAGCTGACGTCCGGCGAAGATGTGGCGGACCTCGGCGGGACGCTTCTGGCGTACATCGCCTGGAAGGCGGCCGACCCCAACGATACGACGCCGATCGACGGCTTTACGCCCGATCAGCGCTTCTTCATCGGCTTCGCGCAGTGGGCTTGCGAGAACCAGCGTCCGGAGAATCTCCGCGCCAACGCCATCACCAATCCCCATTCACCCGGCAAGTACCGCATCAACGGCATCGTCTCCGACCTGCCCCAATTCCAGAAGGCGTTCAACTGCAGCGCAGACTCGCCGATGGTGCGAGCAAAGGCATGTCAGGTGTGGTGAGTGAAGCGGGGGTCGGTTGTCGGGGGTCGGAGTTGCGACTCCCGAATTCGAAGATCCTCCTTAAAGATTGGCAGTACAGTACCAAGGACCGCTATGTTCGACCTTGGGAGTAGTGGCTCCGACCCCCGACGCCCGACCCCCGACGCCCGGAGAACAAACATGCGTCACATCGCCATCGTCGCCGCGTTGCTGTTCGCTGTTTCTTCGCAATCGCAACAGTCATCGCAACCGGTACCGGTGGCCCCGCCGCCTCCGCTCGTGGAGAAGATCGACGTCTCGGTCGTCAACATCGACGTCACCGTCACCGACCGTCATGGCCAGCCGGTATCCGGTCTCAAGCGCGAAGACTTCGAGGTTCTCGAGGACGGCAAGCGGCAGACGATCTCGAATTTCTACGCGGTCGAGAACGCCCAGGTGCAAAGCGGTTCCGGTGTCGAGACGATCAGGGAAACGATTCCGGCGCCCGTGCCGGAGCGTTTTCGCCGCAAGGTGCTCGTACTGATCGACAACATCTGGGCAACCGGACACGGACGCAACGCCGCTCTCGACAAGTTGGAGTCATTCGTCAATGAGCACTTTGACGACGGGCGCTACGACCTGGCCATCGCCACCGTGGGCAGCCACGTCCACCTGCTCCTGCCGATGACCTCGGATAAGAAGGTTCTTCATGAGGTCCTGTCGCGGATCCGCAACAGCGGATCGCATGGGGCCATTACCAATCCGATCCCGCGTGACGAAGCGGCGCTATCGAGCGTGATCCCTGAGAATCCCGTCAATAATGATTTCTCAGGAGTAAGGCATTTCCAGCAGCAGGAGCAAGTACTGGCGGCCGTAGTCAACTTCGACGAGGCGTCGAATCTCGCCCAGCAGTCGATGTTCGCCGATCAGTCGATGGAGGGCATCGCGGAGGCCGCACGCGCATTCGGTACCAGCGAGGGAAGAAAGATCATCCTTCTGGTGACCGGTCATCTCCCCCTGGGGACGACGCTCTCGCCGCTTTCCCGCGTCGGCGACGGCATGCAGTACGACAGCCACATTCAGGACCTCGCGCACGACGACTCGCAGCTGGTGGCCGTCCGCGATCGCCTGGTGCGCGAAGCGAACGCATCGAACACGAGCTTGTACATCATCTCCACCGAGGGGCTCGTTGGATCAGGAGTGGACGCCGGCATTGGCCGTGACCAACCCATCATCGCCGGTGTGGCGGCGGGCTCGAGCCCCCAGGACGCGGCACCGTTGTACTGGCTGGCAAAGGAGACCGGTGGCGTATACATGCCGGGCAACAGGATCGAGCGGTCGTTTGTCGACTTCGACCAGCGCTCGGCCAGCTTCTACTCGCTCGGCTACCAGCCGCAACACCCCGAGGATACGGGCTACCACCGCCTGACCGTGCACGTGAAGGGGTATCGCGACTCCCAACTGCAGTACCGCGAAGGCTATTCGAGCACCTCCACGGACCTGCAGATGATGCGCACGCTCCGCTCCCCACTCGGAGCGGCCATGCAGCCGTCAACGATGACCGTGTCGCTGATCGTCGGAAAGCCGCAGTACCGCGGGATTACCGCGATCATCCCCATCAAGGCGGCCATGTCGATGGAGTCGCTGCAGTACATCACGGACACGCGCGGCTCACGCACCCGGCTGCACGTCTACGTATCGATCTTCGATCCCGACGGCCGCAACATCACACTGGCAAAATCGTTCGCCGACATCGCCGTCGAAGCAAACGAAACGACCACCGGCCCAATGACCGTGACGCTTCCGCCGCTGCTTCTGGCAAAAGGGACGTACCGCATCGTGGTGGCCGTGCGCGACGAGCTGACCGATCACGTCGGACTGGTTTCGCAGAAGATCGACGTGTAGGTTCGGCGGCTCCTGGCGGGGCATCAGAGCCCGCCGGCAAGCCAAACCAGCGCTCCGGCAGCACTTTGGTCGCCGACTCCCTCGGCCCCTATCGGCTCCTGCGAGACGCGCGCCATCCAGACACGTCTTGTTGTCTGATTTCACTGCGGAGATACGTAATTGTTGACTCTGCTTTGAGATCTGCGTAAAGTGCCAGAAGTCAAGAAGGAGGGATGGCATGTTCCGTCGCGTTACCTTCATGGTCGCAATACTCATCCTTGTCAGCTCCATGTCCTTCGCTCTCTCGAGCGGGTGTGCGAATTTCTTGTGTGTCGACTACGGGAGTGACGCACAGGTTTGCGTCAAACCTTCCCCCAGCGGGGGCGTCGGGGATCGATTCGGTTGCACCACGATCATGCTGTGCGACTGGTCCGGCTACTGTACCTCGTACTGCAGTTCAACGTTCTGCTACTACGTGTAACGGTTTGGCCAAATGAAACTGGCACTCGCGGCGGTTGTGTTGCTGCTCTCGGGGGCACCGTCAGTCAACGGAGCTGAGTTGGCGCGTGTGGTTGGCCGTGGAGTTGAGCCCACTTCCTGTGATGGCAGCGTGAAGGCTCGCCAATTATGCGAAGGGACAGCGTGCAGAACGCTCACGTTCTCACTTGCGAATCTGGCGCAAACGAGCGGCGGTCTGGATCTGCCGGCCGGACGATGGGCGCTCACGACAGAGTCGTCGCACTGTTGGGCTCCGGCCATCACCGTTGACGCGGGCGTTTCCAGCACGCTTTCCGTCTGGCCCTCTGCCGCAATTCACGGAACAATCGATCCGGCCACCGGCGACATCTCCGGTCCACTCCGTGCGGAATTCCGGCTGACTGGAGAGGGTGATGAACAGAATGTGCCGCGATTCTCGGAGAGCTGCTCTGTCGGGAACGCGAGTTGGAGTTGCCGAGTCCCGGCAACCGGTTTTCATCTCCGACTGTCACTCGACCAGCATGCACCGTG
>DATLWH010000007.1:0-2220 GCA_035576505.1 Thermoanaerobaculia bacterium
AGGGCGATGGCGTTCGGGATCGTCCAGTTGGGAACCATGTTCGGGAAGTTGAACGGCGTAATCGACGCCACGATCCCCACCGGAAAATGCTCCACGCGGCATTCCACGCCGCGGGATACCTCGAGCACCTCACCCGCCGTGATCTGCGGAAGCGAACAGGCAAACTCGCAAAGCTCGGCCGACTTCAGCACCTCCGCCCGCGCCTCGCTGTCGATCTTCCCATTCTCCTCGGTGACCAGTTTCGCCAGCGAGTCGATGTTCTCTTCGAGCAATGCCTTGAAGCGATAGAAAACCTGCACGCGCTCCTTGATCGGAGTCTGCGACCAGCCGGGAAAGGCTTTCTTCGCTGCCTCGACCGCGCGGTCGACGTCCGCCGCCGCGGAGAGGGGCACGCGGGAGATGACATTCCCCTCGGCCGGGTTGAAGACGTCGAGGTAACGGCCGGCGTTCTGCTCGACGAAGGCACCGTTGATGTAGTTGCGGACGTCGGGGTATTTCGTGGTTTCGATCGCGGACATGGTGCCTCCTCGGGGGGTGAAAAACGGCAATTGTAGACCGCCCCGTACCCGAACAGCGCCCGGCGCCCCGCGGATTGCTCAGCTTTTCACGCGCTTCATCACACAGGTTGCCGCGCCGTGATCGTGGAAGGGCATGAAGAGGAGAGCCAGGCCCCGCTCGTCGAACTCGGAGGAAATCGTGAGCGTGTCGTGCCCGGGAGAGAGGCGGAGAGTGAGTGTGCGCGTGCGGCTGGAGGCGCCGGACAGGATTGACGAGCCCATCTTCTGCGGCGACCACGAAGCGGAGACGCCATCCTCGGACCAGTCGAGGTTGCTCTCGATGACGGCGTCGTGGATCTTGCCGCTGTCGCCCGTTGCGTGGATCTCGATCCGGCAACCGGGTTGCGTGATGGTCAGCGTGTCGATCGTCTTCAGAGAGGCCCCTTCGCTGAAGACGAAGTCGGTCGAGCCGGTGCCTTTTCGGACCGGTTGTCCAGTCCGTTGATAGGTGCCGGAAAGGTCGATGCACGTCGGCGACGGCGGCCGCGACGCGCACATCAGCGCTGCCGCAGCCAGGAGTGCCGTGACCATCCGCATCGCGGCGCATCATACGCCGCGACACTTGACCCCTCGACGGGCGGCGCCCATCATTCGCGGCACATGTCCGTGATCGGCCGCCTGTTCGCCACCAAGTCGCTCGACGATCTGATTGCCGGAACGCAGGAAGAGGGGCATCAGCTCAAGAAGGTCCTCGGCCCCTGGAACCTGATCGCCCTCGGTATCGGTGCCATCATCGGCGCGGGCATCTTCGCCACGATCGGTACAGCCGCGGCAGGCGACGCGCACCGTCCCGGCGCCGGACCCGCCCTGATGGTCTCGTTCGTCCTGACGGCGGTCGTCTGCGCCTTTACGGCGCTCTGCTACGCCGAGTTTGCCTCGATGGTACCGGTCTCCGGCTCGGCGTACACCTACTCCTACGCCACGCTCGGCGAGCTCGTGGCCTGGATCATCGGTTGGGATCTGATGATCGAGTACGCCATCGGCAACGTCGCCGTCGCCATCTCGTGGGCGAACTACATGAACACGCTGCTCGAGGGGTTCGGCATCGTGCTGCCCGGATGGCTGACCGTCGATTACGGCACGGCCATGTCGAAGATGCCGCAGGTTGTGGCCGCGGCGCCTCATCTCTTCGGCGTCCCCATCATTTTCAACATCCTCGCGGTCGGCATCGTCACGCTGATCACGATCGTCCTGGTCTGGGGCATCCGCGAGTCGGCCAGCTTCAATTTCTGGATGGTTGCCATCAAGCTCGTGGTGCTCGCATTCTTCGTGATCGTCAGCTTCAAATACGTGAAGCCGGCGCATTGGCACCCGTTCGCGCCAAACGGTTTCCACGGCATCGCCACCGGTGCTGCCATCGTCTTCTTCGCCTACATCGGATTTGACGCGGTGTCGACAACGGCAGAAGAGGCGAAGAATCCGAAGCGGGACATGCCCATCGGCATCATCGGGTCGCTGATCATCTGCACCATCATCTACGCCATCATCGCCGCGGTCTTCACGGGGATGATTCCGTACGCCGACCTGGTGAAGAAGCTCTCCAGCGAGCAGGCCGAACCGCTGACTCTGGCCATGAAATACGCCACGATGCCGAACTGGATGGTCGGCGTCGTGGCCTTCGGTTCCGTCGTCGCTCACACCGCCGTGCTGCTGGTGTTTCAGC
>DATLWH010000008.1:0-8447 GCA_035576505.1 Thermoanaerobaculia bacterium
CAGTCGGCGAAGGCGATGCGCGACTCCGTCATGCCCAGCGGCGCAAAGATCCGCGTGCGGATCAGTTGCTCCCACGGCATCTTCGCCGCCGAGGCCGCCGCCTCGCCAGCCGTGACGAACATCAGGTTGTTGTACTGGTAACCGGCGCGGATCGGTTTCCAGATTTTCATCATGCCGATGCGGCGGATCAGCTCATCGCGGCCGAAGTCGCTGTCGTCCCAGAGCTCGTCATGCCGCGCCACGCCGCTGCGGTGCGAGGCGATGTCGCGCAACGTGATGAGCGAGTCGGTGCAGGCGTCGGAGATGTGAAAGCCGGCCACGTAGTTGCGGACCGGGTCGTCCCACGACAGCTTCTTCTCGTCCACGAGCATGGCCATGGCCGTGGCCGTGAATGCTTTCGTCGTCGATCCGAGCTCGAAGATCGTGTCGGCGGTGATCGGCTCCGTCCTGCCGGCTTCCTTGATGCCATAGCCTTTGATGAAGATCACGCGGTCGTCCTGAACGACGGCGATGGCCAGCCCGGGCAGGTGCCAGGCGGCGATCGTGTCGCGGGCGTCCTTGTCGATGACGCTTTCGCTGAGCTGCGCGGAGGCGGCGATTGCGAGAAACGAAGCAACGAATGCAATGACGAAGCGGCGCATGCGTGGCATTCTATAAAAGGCTCATCCGCAGATGACGCAGATTGAACGCAGATGAAGGGATCGCGATGTTGTCAAATCTGCGTTTCTATCTGCGACATCTGCGGATGAATGCCTTTCGATCCCGTCATGCGTACTGCCTCCGCGTTTCTCGTTCTCCTGACGCTGTCATGCGCCGGCCTCGCCGTCTACGAGCAGCAGGCGATGGATACGCTCTATTTCGGGACGCAGAAACCGGAGGGCGGCATCGTCACCGACGCGGAGTGGCAGCAGTTCCTGGCCGACGAGATCACGACGCGTTTTCCCTCCGGACTGACGACCTGGGAGGCCTCGGGGCAGTGGCGCGACGAGCACAACGTGATCGAGCGCGAGCGGACGCACATCGTGCAGGTCGTGCATCCGGTCAGTCGTGACGTTGAGGCGAGGATCGATGCGGTCATCGCGCTCTACAAGAAGCGGTTCGCGCAGGAGTCGGTGTTTCGCGTGCGGAGTGATGTGTGGATACGGCGGTGAGTGGGGCGTGGGGTGTGGGGAGTGGGAGAAAGATCGCGAGAGAGTGTCACTCTCTTCTATCCGATCTCCCACCCCCCGCCCCCACCCCCCACTCCCCACCCCCCATCAATCGACCTTCCGCCTTTCCAACCACCACCGCGCCACGTAAAACAGCGTCCCGGCCGCCATCACGTAAAGCCCTCCCGCTTTCAATCCTTTCTCCGGCGAGCAGACGATGTAGCCCCACAGGCCGAGTGCGACGATGGCCGGCAGCGGGTAGAGCCACATGCGGAAAGGGCGGGGGCGGTCCGGCTCCCGCCGGCGCAGAAGGACGGCGCCGATGATCTGGGCCATGAACGGGATGACGGCACGAATGGAGAGGATGGCCTGCAGGACATTCTTCAGCGACAGCGAACAGAACACCGCCGCCACGCATCCGAGGAAGAGGATCGACACGTAAGGATAAGCCTCGGTGGCGTGCAGTTTGGAGAAGATGCCGAAGAAGTTCCCGTCGCGCGCGGCGGCGTAGAGGATGCGTGAGTAGCCGAGCATCAGCGAGAAGATCGAGGCGAAGGCCGTCCAGAGGATGAGGATCGAGATCCACTGCGCGGCGCGCTTGCCGAGGAGCACGGCCAGGTAGTCTGCGACGACCGACGGCGAGGTCATGGCCACCTTCATCGGCAGCACGGAGATGAGGCAGGCGTTCATGACCAGATAGATCGCGCCGATGGCCAGGATGGAGATCACGATCACGCGCGGGATGGTCCGTTGCGGGTCGCGCACCTCGTCGCCGATGTAGCAGATGTTGTAGTAGCCGAGGTAGTCGTAGACGGCGAAGATCAGAGCGCCGCCGAGCCCCACGTAGCCGAGTCTGCCGTCGAGCCGCGGCGCGCGCCAGAAGGCGAAGGCGTCGATGCTGAGATGCGGCAGCCCGGCGCCGATGACGATGGCCAGCGTGGCCATCACGCCCGCCCACAACAGGATGGAGAACTTGCCGATCGATTCGATGCGCCGGAGCAGGAGCAGCATCGTCAGGATGCAGACCACGGTGGCGGTGATGCCGATGTGATTGCCCGCGGCGGGGATGACGACCTTGAGGTAACTGGCGAAGCCGATGCAGCCCGAGGCCATCGACAGCGGCGCGGAGATGAGAATCTGGAAGAGGAAGAGGAACGAGATCAGCCGCCCGGCCTTGCCGTAGGCGTGCCGCAGAAAGACGTACGAGCCTCCCGATCCGGGGATCTCCGCCGAGAGCTCGGCGGTGACGAGGCCGTCGCTGATCGCCAGAAGGCCGCCGATCATCCAGGCCAGCATGCCGCGGCCTCCCCCCATGGCCGCCAGGATCAACGGGATCGTGATGAACGGCCCGATCCCGACCATGTCGATCATGTTCAGGGCGATGCCGCGCCAGAGGCCGATGTCCCGCCGCAGCTCCGACATGGCAGCGGAGTGTACCGTTTCGCCGCCGAGCTTTTTCACAAGCGGTACCTCATGCTGGCTTGCACCCAGGACATCCTACGGTTGCGTTGCCGCTATCGCGGCGCGAGGAGTTGGTTTGATTGAATTTAATCTGGCGGTCCGCGGCAGAACCTTCGCTGAGCAACAGGGGGCGGAGCCTTGGGCAACTTACGCTGCCGGCCGTGCCGGCCCGGCCCCGCCCTTGCAGGCTTTCGAGTCAAAGGCAGGATCTGATGCGAACACACCTTCGATTGCTCGTCGTTGCTCACATCGTTACGCTCACCCTCTTCGGTCCCGCGCTCCTCGCGCAGCAGGTACCCCTGGTTTTTGACGCGGCCCTCACCGGAGGCAACATCGTGGGCGGGAGCGGTTCACAGAACGGTTTCGCGAACGCGACCCTGACAATTATTGGCACGCAGGCGACGCTCGATGTCGCCACGATCGGCCTCACCGGCATCACCGGAGTGGCGCTCTACGTGGGCGCTCCCGGCACCAACGGAACGGTCATTCAGGCGTTTACGGATGCGAACAACGGCTTCGTCAACGGCCGCTTCAACCGGACGCTCCCGCTCGACCCGGGGGTCATCGGTCAGATCGCCACGAATACGCAGAACTTCTACATCGTCGTCACGACGTCGGCCAATCCCGGCGGTGCCGTGCGAGGAACGCTCACCAACGCGAATGCCGTCTACCTCGCCGGGAGGATCTCGGGCAACAGTTCCTTGTGCAACGGAGGAAACGGCACAGCGGGTGGAGTCGGCGCCTTCGTCCTCGGTCTGACGCCTGACGCGGGGGGCGCGACGTACACGCTTCGCTACGACCTCGTCACCAGCGGTCTCGGGAACACCCTCAGCGCTCTCGAGATCGGCGATAACCTCGGCGGATCGGGACCGATCACCGTCGGGACGAATGTGTCGGGAACGAACGGACGCTTCGCCGGAACGGTCCAGATTGCGGCGGCACGCGCGCAGGCCGTGCAATCGCTGCCGAATGGGATTCGCTTCACCGTCAGGACGCCCGACTCCGGCGCGGCCTGTGCTGCCGCCGGCGCGCCGCAAGCGGCCCACGAGATCGTCATTCCCGTCGCCGGCTCCGTACGCGGCGCCGGCAGTACGAACTACATGACCGATCTGAATGTCTACAACAACGCGCCCGCGGGGGGGACCGGAAACACCGACGTACTGGTCCAGTTCTTCCCGGCCGGGGCGGGGACCGCCACGGCGCAATACGTCGGCTGGACGACGCTTCTTCCGCGCGGGATGGCCGGCTACCGCGACATCGCCACGAGCGCCTTCGACGCACAGATCAACGGCATCGGCGCGCTCCGGCTCGTCACCGCCGGCAACATCTTCGCGAACGCCCGCATCTACAACAACCAGATCGCGAACGGGGGCGGAACGTTCGGTCAGTTCGTCGGCGGATTGCCGCGAACCGTTGCCCTTACTGAAGGGACGCTCGTCGGCCTGTCAAATATTGTCAGCGGAGCCCCGGTCGGAGGCAGTGCAAGCGCCCGGACAAACATAGGGTTCTTCAACGCCTCGGACAACGCTGCCACGGCTGCCTTCGAGCTGCTCGACGCCAATGGCACCGTGATCGGCACGCGCACGCTGACGATCAACGCGTGGCAGCAACTGCAGCTTCCGTTGATCGGCGGTCTGTTTACCGGAATCAACGGCGACGTGAACCTTTCCTCGGTCCACTTTCTCAGCGGCGGTCCGTTGTTTGTCTACGCCTCCATCGTCGACAACGTGAGCGGCGACGGCAGCTACGTCACGCCAGGCATCAACTCGAGCGGGGGGACGAGCTAGTAGGGACGGGAGTCGGGGGTCGGGGGTCGGGTGTGGGAGCGACTTTGACGACAGCCCTTCTCCGACCCCCGACTCCCGACCCCCGACTCCCGTCCGCCATGGAACGTCGTCTGTGCCAACCCGTTTCCGAACTACTCGCGCGTCCTGCCCGACCCTTCGGTCATCGCGTGCGTGCTCGGGGCGCGGAGCTTCGCCGGTGCTGTCTTCAGCATCACACGGCGCTCGCGGGTGATCTGACGGAGCACGTGGTGCGCCGAGAGCATCGCTCCCTCCTGCCAGCCGGGAAGGTAGGAGACCTGATCGCCGGCGACGATGACGTGTCCGTCGGCCTCGAGTAGCGTCTCGTAGTGAACGGGAGCAACGCCGTCCCAATCGGCCCAGCCGGCCAGTTGGTATGGCACGTGGTGCCAGGCGATGGAGAGTCCAAGCTCGATCGGAACGGCTTTCGTGAAGGCGTCGCCGTGCAGGCGGTGCGCGCCGGCGGCGGCGGTCTTGAGCCGCTCGGGGAGGTGCTGATTGCCGAGGTGCTCGGCCCGCGTCGTGTAGTTGTAAGCGCCGGTCAGGACGCCCTTCTCTTCGAACAGATAGCCGTTCGACGGATACCACATCTGCGTGATGTTGTGATTGATGTAGGAGATGCCGCCGTAGATCTGGTTGTCGAGCTCCCAGAAACGGCGGTCGGCCTGCCAGCCCACCTTGCAGGTCTTGCCCCTCTTGGCCGCTTTCAGCGCGTTGCGGAAGGGGTGGGAGAAGTTGTTGTCGATGTCGTTGCCGAGGATCCACACCGGGATCGTGCTGATGCACCAGTCCGCCGTGATTGTCTCAACCTCGGACGCAGGATCGCCCGCCGCGCGATGGCTGATGCGCACCTTGTCGCCTTCGATGTTGTGTACCGAGGTCACCTCGCGCTTGTAGCGGATGAATGATTCGACGTGCGGAAGGAAGCCGCGGGCGAGCATGTCCATGCCGCCGACCGGTTGAAAAAGCGTCGGCTGCCACTCGTAGTCCTCCGGTTGATACATCCGGTCGAGCCAGAACTCCGAGCCGAGCAGGTCGACGAGCTTGAGTGCCGGCTCGATGTCGCCAGGCGTCGTCACTCCCGGTTCGGTGATGTAGCCGGAGCGCTGCGAGCCGACGTATTTCTTGTTCTGCAGCGGGCCGAAGGTGTTGAGCAGGTCGAGCATCTGCTTGCGCTGCGCGGGAGAGAGGTCGTCGTCGAGCGAGCCTTTGTCGATCGACTTGGTCAGTAGCTCGGCGATCCAGCCGCGCGTGTCATTGAGGATGCGGCGGTTGGGGACGGCTTTGTTGTGGAAGGAGTCGGGCGTCTGAAAGAGGTTCGCGCGCGACGACATGACGTACGGCTCGACGGCGACCTTCAGCTCTCTGCAGTATCCGAGGGCCACGGTGTGGTGGTAGGGCAGCCGTCCCGGACCGGCGTTGAGGTACTGAGTGCTATCAAAGTGACACGTCTGCTCCCAGATGTCGTTGCCGTGCTTCTCGACGATCTTGTCGCCGGTGCGGACGGTGTAGCTTCGGCCGCCTGCTCTGTGCTGCGCCTCGAGGATGATGACGTTGTAGCCGCTGTTGCGCTTTTTCAGCTCATACGCGGCGGTGAGTCCGGCAATGCCTGCGCCGAGGATGACGATGGTCTTGCCGCTTCCCGATCCATCGGGCACCTGCGGCGGACCGGCGTACGCGGAATCGGGCACGCGCACGATGCCGAGGGCGACCATCGACTCGTAGACGGCGGCGGCGCCACCGGCCTGCCCGACAATCTCGAGAAAACGCCTGCGCGTCCATTTGCCACGAGAATCCGATCCGCTCATCGGAAGCCTCCTCGCCTGATTGCTGAATGGGGATTGCCACAAGGGTAGCTGGGTGGGGCGGGTGGAGGCAAGGGGAGTTTCATCCGCAGATGACGCAGATGAACACAGATGAAGGAATCGCGTCTCTCTCTCTCAAATCTGCGTCCATCTGCGTCATCTGCGGATGAAGGCTTTTGTCGTGATCCTCGTTCGCGCATACTTCTCCCGCCATGCAGCGACTCCTGATCCCCCTTCTCCTCCTTCTGGCAGCCTCCTCACTCTCCGCGCAACACTTTGCCGATGCCGGCGACGGTGTCCGGCTCTGGTATAGCGAGAGTGGAACCGGCTCGCCGGTGATCGTGATCCACGGCGGACCGGGGATGGATCACGACTCGCTTTCGGCCGATCTGGCGCCGCTCCGGCTTCATCACCGCGTCATCGAGTACGACCAGCGGGGCGGTGGACGCTCGACGCTGCCGGCGGACGAGGCGTTGCTGACCCTAGAACATCATGTGAACGATCTCGAGGCGTTGCGCCAGCACCTCGGCCTGAAGAAAGTGACGCTGCTGGCGCATTCGTTCGGTCCCGCCATCGCCGCCCGCTATGCCATCCGCTATCCCGAACGCATCGAGCGGATGATCTTTCTCTCGCCCATCCCACCTCTCAAGGGAAAGTTCTTCGAGGAGGTCGGCGGGTCGCTCATGGCGCGGCTGACCGACGAACAGATCAAGCGCTCGGACGAACTGCAGAAGGCGTTCGAGACGTCGACGGACGTCGCCGCGGTATGCCGCGAGTACTGGTCGATCATGACGCCGCCGCGCCTGGCGAAAGGGGTCGCTCTCTCCGTCGTGAAGTCGGATCTCTGCAGCGCACCGCCGGACGCGATCCGCTACGGGATGACGAAGACGAATCCCGCCACCTTCGGTTCCCTCGGCGATTGGGATTGGACGGCCGACCTGGCGCGCGTCAAGGCGCCGGTGCTGATCATCCACGGCGATGAAGATGCCATCCCGATGGCCATGGTCTCGAAGTGGGTGACGGCGCTGCCGGACGCGCGGATTCTCCGCCTTGCGCATACCGGACACTTTCCGCACGCGGAGCAGCCGAAGATCGTCTTCCCGGCCATCGAGACATTCCTCGGCGGCGGGTGGCCGAAGGATGCGGCGACGAAGTAGGCCGGCACGGCCGGCGGCGTTGGTTGCCCAAGGCTCGGCCACCCCTCAGATCGAGAGTCCGTACTCTCGGATCGAGGGTCCGGACTCTCAGATCGAGAGTCCGTACTCTCAAGTCGAGAGTCCGTACTCTCAGATCGAGAGTCCGTACTCTCAGATCGAGAGTCCGTACTCTCAGATCGAGAGTCCGTACTCTCAAGTCGAGAGTCCGTACTCTCAGATCGAGAGTCCGTACTCTCAGATCGAGGGTCCGTACTCTCAGATCGAGAGTCCGCACTCTCGGATCGAGGGTCCGTACTCTCAGATCGAGAGTCCGTACTCTCAGATCGAGGGTCCGTACGCTGGGGTTCGACGATGTGCTGTCCTCTCCGCGCCTCCGCGTGAACACCGGCAATACACGCCAAGGTCCGAGAGGGTTTGAACCTTTACTCCCATTCCCTGTATATCTGAGGTGAATGGCCGGACCACAACGACACTCACGCCTCCTTGCGCTCGGCGCAATCGGCGTGGCCGTTTTCGCGATCGGTGTGGTCGTCGCGCTCCTTCGCCTTCCGGAATGGCGCAACGTGCGCCTTCCCGAGCAGAGCTTCTTCGCGGCCAGACTGCAGGAGATCTCCGCTCCTGCCGGTCTCGGGCTCGAGTCCTCACCGCGAATGCAGCTCCGATCGAGGAGCATCATCTTTGACGACGGCTCCTTCCCGCAGCGAGAGAGCGCGTACGACGTTCTCGGGCCGCGGGCCGCTGACTGGCTGACGCGTGCCGGCCGCGGTCCGTACGTCGAAGCGGCGGCGCGAAGCAGATGGCGAACGTGGAGCGAGGCTGGGCAGCTTCGCGTCCTCTTCTCAGTCCGTGGAGTGCCGGTCTCAGCGATGTGGATTCCCGACGATCCGTTGCACTTTCCAGTGACGGCCACCGGACCACCACGTCTGAAGTTGGACCGGCTGTTTCTGCCCGCGGTCCGACAAGCCTCCGATATCGAGCTGCACGCGATGGGCCAGCCGATCCATCTCGCTGCAGTGCCGGGATCGGCGCCGCCGGAGACTGTGCTCAGCGCTCCGCTCGGAGGTCCTGCAG
>DATLWH010000009.1:0-6881 GCA_035576505.1 Thermoanaerobaculia bacterium
TGTTCGGATCGGCGTATCGCGCAGCTCCGGAGCCAACGCACGGCCGCCGGTCTCGTCGGCAAGTGATGTTTCCCGCAATTGTGCGCGAACGGTGTTCTGGATCGTCACCAGCGACTTTCCGTCGTTCGCCAGTGAGACGTCGACGTACCAATTGAGATCGTTTGTGATCCGATGTGCCTGCCCGTCGGGAAACGGTTGCAGCCAGAGTTGCGATCGATCGATCTCGGCGGGCGAGGCAACGATCACCAACCCGGTGCCGTCAGGAAGCCACGCCATATCCCGGATCCCGAGCCAGCGGCCGCCGATCACTCGCTCGTGACCGCCGTTCGCGTCGATCTCGATCAGCTCGTCGTGGTTGCCGCCTTCGATCGTCGATCGCGCGGTGACGAGCGTCTTTCCATCCGGCGACCATACCGCTTCCATTGGCCGGGTTCGGCCGGGGTCGACCCGTTTTGATGTGAATATGACTCGCTCTCCGGTTCCATCGACGTTGGCGATCAGAACGGCATTCTCATTCTTGACGAGTTGGCCTCGTCCGAATGAGATGTGTTTCCCATCCGGGGAAAAACTCAGCGGAGTATCAATATTCTCCAGAATCTTCCGCGGTTCGCCACCGAGCGTTGGGACCTGGAACAGTGTCGCGACGCCCGCCGCTCCGGGTGGCGGGTAGAGCACGTAGTAAACGTAATTGCCGTCGGGCGAGAACGTCGGCCGGATGAAAAGACCGGGAACCGGACCGGAAACCAGACCGGCAACGCGGACATCGCTGCCGGTTGCCACCTGCCGCACAAAGATGCTCGCCGAATCATTGCCCAGCCCGGAATAGGCGATGTAGTGACCATCGGGAGAAATGGCCGCAGCCTTCACGTTGCCGTTATCCGTGATCCGCTGGATGCGCATCGATTGCATCGCGGCCGAGCCGCCGTGAGGCAAACGTTTCCATAGAGCGAACGCGATTGTGCCGATCACCACCGCCGCGATCGGAGCTGCAATCCACCACTTGCGCGTTGCGGCCGGCGCGATCGCCGGCGACGAGTTGCTGACGGAGGCTGAAGTCGCCGATGTGGAGAGCTCGTCGAATTCGTCGACGATTTCGGCGAGCTCGATTGCCACATCCTTCATCGACTGGTATCGCTTGTCGGGTTCTTTCGCAAGGCAGCGCCGGATCACGCGCCGTAATTCGGCCGGCGCACTCGGATTCATCTCGTCCACGGGCACCGGTTTGTCGTGCACGATGTGGTGCATGACGTCGATATCCGCATCCGCTTCGAATGGCCGTTGCCGCGTCGCCGCTTCATAAAGGATGCAGCCGAACGAGAAGATGTCGGAACGGTGATCGACGGCCTTCCCCTGCACTTGTTCCGGCGACATGTACGCGATCGTGCCGAGGATTGCGCCTTCACGCGTGTGGCCGCGTGCCTGTGTCGGAGCGTCCGCGCTGCTCTCCGCGGGAACGGTCAGCTTGGCAAGGCCGAAATCCAGTACCTTCGCGTAACCGTCGCGCGTGATCATGATGTTCTCGGGTTTCAGGTCCCGATGAACGATCCCGGCCGCATGCGCTTTCGCCACTCCCTCGGCTGCCTGCGCCAGGTAGACGAGCAGCGTTTTCAGGCCGCTCCCTTCGCCGTGAATCTTCGATTTCAGCGTCACGCCATCGATCAGCTCCATGGCGATGTAGTGGATCGAATCCGCAGTCCCGATCTCGTGGATCGTGACGATGTGGGGATGATTCAGCGAAGAAGCGGATTTGGCCTCCTGCACGAAGCGGCGAACGCGATCTTCGTTGCGCACGAGCTCCGGCGGCAGGATCTTCAGCGCGACAGCGCGATCGAGATTTGAATCGTGCGCCCGGTACACCTCTCCCATACCGCCTGCCCCAAGAGAAGAGACGATTCGATAGTGGGAGACGGTCGTGCCGGGCTCGAGAGTGCCGCGCATTTTGACCGTCCGATCTGTTGGTGATCTTAACTCAATACGAAATCGCACGCGTCCCTGAGACGGGCACACGTTCGCCTCCCACGATCCGGTTCGAGCCGGTCAAACGCCGATTCAGATGTGCAGCGCGCCGATCTCGCGGTCGTGATGTTCGAGCACTGGTCGTTTTAGGCGAGCAGCTCCTCGCATCGTCTGATTACCCACCCACGGGATTGATCACGAGGTATCGGTCCAATTAGGGCACGCTGGACGGTATTATGGGGTCGGAGCTCGAAGCGGTTTGCCTGCGGCACAAGCGGCCGAGCTGCTGCGGGGCTGGGTCCAATGAGCAATACCGATTCATCCAGGCGCAGGCGCTTTGCGATCGCCCTGTCGTTTCCCGGCGAACGGCGCGAGTACGTCGAGCAGGTCGCGAACGCCTTGCTGCCCGCGTTCGGCGGCGAGAAGGGCAAGGCGCGCATCTTCTATGACGGCTGGCACGAGGGCTCGATCATCTCCCGCATCATGAAATACGCGCCGTCGAATCTCATCGGGCGCGAGGCGGAGACAAAGGTTCTGAACGATGCTTGGGACCAGGTCGTGCGCGGCGAAACGAAGCGCCCACACATCCTCACGTTCGTTGCGCTCGGCGGCGAAGGGAAGACCTCGGTGGTGGCGAAGTGGTCCGTGGATCTGGCGTTTCAGGACTGGCCGGGGTGCGAGGCCGTGCTGGCGTGGTCCTTCTACAGCCAGGTGTGCTCTACCTCGTGAGACGCCGACTGTATCTCAGCTTCACGTCGATCCTAGTACCGCTCGCCTTCTCGATGAGGGGGATTCGTCGTTCCGACCCACCGCCATCTCGGAGAAGAGCCGCAACCACTGCCATGCGTTCTTTGCGGTGATCATGACGGTCCTCCTTGCCGTGTGCGTGACTCAGCCGCTGGTTCGTCACGTTCCGTCTGAGGCTTTACGCGGCAGCACGAGCTGCACGCGCAGACCTCCGCATGGCGCGGTCTCCAGCGCCAACGATCCGCCATAGAGATCGACGAGATCGCTGACGATGGCGAGCCCGAGGCCGGAGCCGGACTCCGTCTCATCGGCGCGGACGCCCCGTTGGAGAACGCGGTCCCGCATTGCGGGGGCGATCCCGGGGCCGTCATCATCGACGACGATTGCGATACCGTCAGGCGTGTCCGACGCCGAGACCGTTACTTCGGAGCGCGCCCATTTGCACGCGTTCTCGAGAATGTTCCCCAGCATTTCCTCCAGATCCTGAGTCTCACAATGCACCGTGCACGAATCGGGGATGTCGAGTGCGAGCGAGGGCCGCCGGTCCGCGTACAGACGACCAAGCGTGCGAACCAGCCGCTCTGCGACTGGCCGGACCTCGACGTGTGCCCCGTAGGGATTGCCGGAAGCGGACGTTCGGGCGCGCGCGAGGTGGACCTCAACCTGGCGCCGCATTCGTTCGACCTGCTCCGCGATCGTCGCGGCGCTTTCGCTCTCGTTCTTCGTTTCGAGCCGCTCCGCTTCCTGCGCCACGATTGCGAGCGGCGTCTTGAGTCCGTGAGCGAGATCGCCGGCCGTGGCGAGCGCGCGGCGGACGACGCGCTCGCGATGATCCAGCAGAGCATTCATGTCGCTGACGAGCGGCTCCAGCTCGGCCAGACCTCCGCCCTCCAGTCGTTTGCCTTGGCCCGAGTGCAGCGACGCCACTGCTCGCCGCACCGAGTCGACTCTGCGAAGAGCGCTTCCCACCAGCAACAGGCCGGCGAGCGCGAAGAGGCTTCCGGTCAGGGTGTACAAGACCCCCTTTGTCGGTCCAATGCCGGGCAACAACACCGCCACCGCACGAGACACGACGTGATTGAGCACGACGAACAGACCGATGCTCCACAAAAGCGCTCCCACGACAATGCGTCCGCGCAGCGACCGGAGGATCACGCGGAAGGTGCGGAGAATCATGGCTGGCCCATTCGATAGCCGAGGCCGCGCACAGTTTCGATCGAGGAGGAGCCGAGTTTGCGGCGCAACCGCCCGATGAAAACTTCCAACGTGTTCGAATCGCGCTCGAAGTCCTGCGCGTAAATGTGCTCGGTGAGCTCGATCTGCGAAACGACTCGATCGCCATGGTGCATCAGGTACGAAAGGACGCGGTACTCCTGGCTCGTCAAGCGTACTGGAGCGCCATCGAGCGTCACCTTTGCCGTGCGGGGATCGAGCGTCAGTGCGCCATGGCACAACACGGTTTGCAACCGGCCCGCGGCACGACGGATGAGCGCTCGTACGCGGGCCATGACTTCTTCGATCTGAAACGGCTTACCGACGTAATCGTCGGCGCCGGCGTCGATGGCTTCGACCTTCTCATGCCATGAGCCGCGTGCCGTCAGGACAAGGATCGGAACTGCGTTCGACGCCGAGCGGCAGCGCTTCAGGATCGTCAGGCCATCGATCTTCGGCAACCCGAGGTCGAGGATTGCCGCATCGTATTCCTCGGCGTGCAGGAGGATGTCCGCGCTCTCGCCGTCGAACGCGAGATCGACCGCATATCCCGATGACTCGAAGGAATCAGCAAGACGGCGGGCGAGGCGTTCCTCATCCTCCACGATGAGCAGTCGCATGATCGTTCCCGCTAACGTAGCCGCGAAATGCTGAACGGAAGCTGAACGAAGCGTTCTGACCTCATTCAGCAGCGCCCTCGCAGGATACCCCACGTCGCGCATCGAAGGCGCAGAACAAGGAGGATCAGGTGAAGGAAACCGCGGTGTTGGTCATCAGTTCTCTTCTGGCAATGCTGTTCGGGACGTTACACCTCACAGACGACATCATCCGCGGATTTGCGCCAGGAGGGCTTTCCAATGTTGCCGTGGTGCTCGTCGTGACCATCTGGCTGTACGCGACGCTGCTGCTCGCCGAGCGCCGGTCGGGGTACGTCATCATCCTCGTCATGTCGTTCCTTTCGTCGTGGATCCCGGTCATCCACATGACAGGCAAACGGGGCATCACCGCCGGCATCCCGTTGTCGGCTGGAGCCTTTTTCTTCGTCTGGACCCTCATCGCGCTCGGTGTCACGGCGGCTCTTTCTGTCGTCCTCTCGGTACGCGGATTGTGGAGCCTTCAGCGACAACGGCGCACCGCGGTCGTCGGCTCCGTGGTGCGATGAAAGACGTAGAGCGGATGAACGAATGGAAGCGTGGCGTTCGCAGAACGCACTTCGAGCAAGCAGTCAACGCGCCCGACGGAGAGGGGCGCTACTCATTTCTGTATTGCTGTTCCGAAGGAGGTTGACATGCATGACACAAAAGAGCGGTTGTCTTTATTCTGGATCTTCGCGTTATTGAACTACCTGTATGCGGACGTTATTGCTTTGTGGGCGATTCTCAGCTCGCCAATAGCCGACGCCCCACATTTCCCACCATGGGTTCTGGCGGGTTCCGCGGTCTTGATGGAAATACCCATCGCCATGATTGTGGCGTGTCGACTGCTTCCGCAGAGAGCGAACCGGCTGGCGAATATCATCGCCGGTAGCATCGTGACCCTTGTCAACGGTTTCCTGACGTTCGTTCCGCCTCTGATCGGGCTGGGCCGGCCGCCTGCCTTGCCAGAGTACCTGTTCTTCGCAACGATCGAAACTGTATGCACCTCGGTCATCATTTGGCAGGCGTGGACCTGGTCAGGAGCTGAAGCCGCAGATAGTTCGAAGCGGATCGTCCCCCAAGCGAATGCTGGGATCACTTCTTCTTAACTTTGGACCGAGCCGGTGGGAAAGCAACTGGCAGCCGAGGTGTTGCGACTCCGGGCGGGAAAGGCTAAACTGATCGCGCTCATCGATATCAGCACCATGTTCCGAACGATCATCGCTTGCTGGGCATTGCTCTTCGTATGCGCGGCAGTTCCGCAGGCAGACGCTTCGCCAGACATACGCAGGCCGCTGGGTGTCTACGCAAAGGTCGACGTCGAGGCCGCGATCCAAGGCTATCCCGGTTCGGTCACACCGTCGCCGGCACAGTTGCACTCCTACCTTCGCGCGCTCTACGCGGACCTGTTGGCCAACCCTGCGATCTCGGGGATCACCGTGGGAATGCACTGGGACAACATCCAGCTATCCGAGACGATTTATGATTGGAGTTACCTGGACGACGCCTTCGACAGCGCCATTGCCGCTCGGAAACCTGTCCAGCTCATCATTACGCCCGGCTTCAATACGCCGCAATGGCTGTTGGCGAAAATCCCCTCCTGTGATGGCCTCTTTAGCAATGGAATCGCTTCGGCCGATTGCGGTTCAGTGACCTTTGAGGGATTCCCGCAGGAGCAACACTCCGACAGCAAGGTGCTTCCTCTGCCCTGGAACAGCGTCTATAAAGGGGCATGGCAGAATCTCCTCACACAGCTCAATGCCAGATACTCCGCCAATCCCGCGTTCGTCTGCATCGCCGTGGCGGGGCCGACCGGCCCGTCGGATGAGATGATCCTCCCTACCACTGCCAACGACGCGTCCATCCAACCGTCAGGTCTGTTGGTCGACGATACGTGGGCCGCCCTGATCAAGCATTCCTTTCCGGACAACAGCAGTTACCAGGGCTCGGATCAGGTGTTCATCGATGAGTGGAAACAGGTCATTGACGCGTATGAGAGGATTTTTTCAGGGGTGACCCTTTCCATAAGTCCTGACGCGGGGAATGACCTGCCCACGTTCGGCAGGAAGGTTACGCCGCATCTCGACAACGTACTGTACGTCAACGACTGCGCGGCCAGCATCGCCAGCAATATAGGCATCATGTCCTGCGAAGCGAAAACGGAGATCCTGTCGTATTTCGTCGCGGTGACCGGTCCTAATGGAAAGGCAACCCGAGTTGGTGGAATGACGGCCTCGAGCCCCGATACGCTCGCCGCAGGCGATATTGGTATCGGCGGTGTGAAGCTGCTGACGTTGTTTTCGCCGCCGCTTTCTCCTCCGTTTCTCGGCG
>DATLWH010000010.1:0-9934 GCA_035576505.1 Thermoanaerobaculia bacterium
AGGTTCTGGCCTCATGACGCTCGAGCGCATCCAGACGCTCTGGATCGGCCCGCGCCTCTCGGCGCTGGAGCAGCTCGCGCTGACATCGTTCGTCCACCACGGACACAGGGTGGAGCTCTACAGCTACGCCGAGATCAGCGGCGTTCCGCCGGGCGTGACCGTATGCGATGCGAACGCGATCCTTCCCGAATCGAGAGTCTTCCTCTATCGCGAACATCGCTCCTACTCCGGCTTCTCGAACTACTTCCGCTATCGGCTCCTCCTCGAGCGCGGCGGCTGCTGGGCAGACATGGACCTGGTCGCGCTCGGCCCGCTCGCCTTCGGCGACGAGCACGTATTCTCGAGCGAGCATGCGCGCGGCCGGGTCGTGGCCACGACCAGCTTCATCAAGGCGCCCGCCGGATCAGCCGCGATGCAGCGCGCCTGGGACATCTGTGAGGCGAAAGACCCGGCCCAGATTCGCTGGGGCGAGACCGGACCGCGTCTGCTCGACGAGGTGGTGGCCTCGCTCGGCATGCAGTCGTTCGTCCGGCCGCCGGAGAGCTTCTGTCCGGTTCGTCACGCCGACTGGGAATCGCTGCTCGACCCGAACGCCCCCGCCCTTGCCGGCGAGGCTCTGGCCGTTCACCTCTGGAACGAAATGTGGCGGCGCAATGGGCGCGACAAAGATGCCGCGTACGATCCGCGATGCCCGTACGAGCAGCTCAAGTCGCGCTACGGTCTGCGAACAGAAACGCCACGTGCTCCAGAAACTGCTTCTGCGTGACCAGCGCCTCGACGTGGTGTTCGGCGATGCGCTGTGAGTACCCGCGGGTCAGGAGCATGGAGATCACCGCGCTCTTCCAGCCACGTCCGCCGCCGAGCCAGAGGCGGACCGCATCGTCCCAGTCGCCGAGGCGGTTCACGAACTCGGGGATGAACATCCTCCGCACCTCGCGGTCATGGTGCATCGCATACTGCGTCCGGTCGTAGGCATCCTTCATGGCCTCGCGCAGAGCGGTCAGGCCGCGGCGCTCGGTGGCGGGGGAGACGCGGTAGATGTCGCGGAGATGGTCGAGCTCCCCGCGGACAGGATGCGGTCCGCCGAACTGCTCGCCGAGGATGAAGCGCGCGTCCTTCCCGGCGGCGCGGACCGACGGGCGGGGACTGTACGACTTCTCGTATCGCGAAGCGAAGATGAGCGAGTCGTGATCCATGAAGATGATGCGGATGCGCCACTGGCCGTCTTCGAAGACGCTGCGCAGGCCGCAGTTCCGGCCGACGAACGACTCCCCCATGGTGTGGCCGCGCGGGGCGAGCAGAGTGCCCCAGAAGCGGCCGATCTGCGCCATCACCTCGAGGTAGTTGCGGTCGGCCCGCTCCCGGTTCGCACGCACGGCGAATGCCGCGTCGAGGTAGGTCCGGTAACTGCGGAACGGCACGGCCGGCGGCTCGTAGAGGCAGAGGATCTCATCGAGGATCTCGTCGGCGAAACGGCGCGAGTCGTCGCGCGTGTGCGGCACGCCGAGCTGCGCGAAGTAGCGCTCGTCGCCGCCGTCCGAGAGATAGAGCTCGAGGCGCTCCAGGCGGAATGAGGTCGTTCCGACCTGGATGGCCTGGGCGGGCTTCATCAGCCCGAGAAACTCGACGGTCAAAGAGAGGGCGTTTACTTTGACGGAGCGCTGCTGTTTGGTCTGCCTGGCCGTATCGGCCGTGACCAGTTCCATGTTCTCGCGCATGGCCGTGTAGCGGTCTCCGAACACGCGCGGGTCGGTGAAGTAGTCGAGCAGGTCGACCTCGCCCCGAGGCGAGGGGATGGTGAAGACGCTGGCCAGGTGGACGGTGCGCGACATCGGCGCGGTGCGGCCGTGCACGAGGCGGTAGAGCCGCGAGAGAACGCTCGACTGCGAAGCCTCGACGCCGAGGAGATGCTCCATCGCCCCGCCGTGGAGGTGGTGCGAGGGGGCCACGACCCAACCGTCGCGCGTGTAGACGACGCCGAGCGGAAACTCCCCTCGGACGCCGGTGCGCTTGATCTCGATCTCGTCGTCGCTGCCGGGCGGCTTGACGGTGATGACGACCGTGCCGAGAGGATGCTCGATGAGCGAGTTGATCTCGCTGCTCGTGCGCGGCGAGACCCACCGCACGATGGCCTTGTGGCCGAGACGGGTGACCAGGTCGCGTTCGAACGGCCGCAGACCCTCTACCGCGGCGGCAGCTTCCACGTCGACCCAGCGGTGCCCGTAATCCGGCTTGCTTCGGACGCCGCGTGAGCGCTGCACGGCCTCGTCGATGCGGGCGAAGATCTCCTGCGGTGTCCAAAGCCAGCGTGCCAGCGTGAGGCGGCAGTCGCGGCTGGCCAGGTGAAGAAAGTCGGCGATGGAGGCGGTCGAACGCCCGAGGCGATCGTGGACGCGCGAGGCTCGCTCCAGACGCCGGCGCAGCGAGGCAGCATCGATCTCCTGAATGGCCAGTTCACGCAGCCAGAATTCCAGGTCGTCGCCGGCGAGCAAAAGGCGCTCGAGTATCAGCGTGGCGATGCGGCGGGCCGGCCATGACGCATTTCGATCGACGGCTGCGCCGCGTATCTCGAGAGCGAAGCGCCGGTCGTTGCGCCCTGCCAGAAATTGCTCGAACAGCAGCGCGAAGCCGGGATCATCGCCGGTGTACGGACGCAGGAGTCGTGCAATCCGCGGAGACGTTCGCTTCGCGATCGGAATTCGTTCCACAGGGGAGGGTGGCTACTTCGATTTCTTCTTGCCCGACTGGCTCTTGCCGGCCTGGCTCTTACCGACCTGGGTCTTGCCGACCTGGGTCTTGCCGGTCGCGGTCTTGCCGGAGTATTTCTTCGGGGGCGTTCCCGTCGCTTTTCCGCCGCCGCCTTTTCCTTTGCCCTTTCCCTTCCCCTTGGAGATCAGTTTGATCGGCGTACCGCCGAGGGCCAGCGTGAGAGCGAGCAACAACTGTTTCGCGCACGACCGGCTGATCGTCACGACGATGACGTCGCTGCCTTGTGTGTAACTGCCCATGGTTGGTCCTCCTTCACTCCATTGAGAGGGAGACGGATCAGCGGGGCGGGTTGTGAATCGGGGCATAGCGGGGACGGGCTCGCAGCCACTCCTTGACCCGGTCCGCTTCGCGGGCCAGAGCCGGTCCGGGATCGTGATCGCTCAGGAAGTTGTAGAGCATGAGCGGCTCGGCGATGTGGCGGGCCCGCCGGGTCGTGGCCATCTCCAGCAGCGGGAACATGCAGGCCACATCCTCGGCCACGCGCAGATACTGGCCCTGCGCGTCGCAAAAGTCGCGCCGGTCGATGCGGTCGAACAGCCACTTTTTCCATGTGCGCACCGCGGTGGCCAGCCACGGCGCCTCGCGGAAGTCGCGCGTATCGTCCGGGTAGGGGGGCCAGCGTCCGGGCCGGCCGTCGTGATTGCTGATCCAGCTTCCGTACGTGAGCCAGCAGCCGGAGTCGTAGGCGCGGGCGATCGTTTCGAGAGCGCGGTCGTCGATGAGCCAGTCGTCGCCGTCGAGGATGACGATGACATCCTCGGGATCTGCCGCGCTCCTCTCGATGGCCGCGAGAACGTTCCGCATCGGATAGAGGCGCTCCGGGTTGCGCGTGATCACGATCCGCTCGTCGCTCCCGCGGGCGGCCAGGGCGCCCTCGAACGTGCCGTCGCCGTCGCGGTCGATCGTTACCTGCGCCTGCCAGTCGGTGCGCGTCTGCCGCCGCAGTGAGGCCAGACACTCACCGATGAACGGCTGGCAAAGGCCGCAGTTGACGATGACGCGAAACATCCGGCGAACGATACACGGTCGTTCACGAACCGTGTGCGGAACGCGTCTTCTCTTCATGAAAGCCAGGAGTGACGAAGCTATGCGCAAGCACTGCAGCTGGGTGTTCCTTCTCCTCTGTCTCGCGATCGCGCTCCCCGTTTCCGCGGCGGACAACGGTTGCGACCGCACGGTCTGGGCGGACGTGGTCGCGCTCGACCAGCCCTTCCTCGTCAACCGTCTCGGCGCGGCCATGCCGGAAGGGATGGTCTATGCGCTCCGGCGCGACGTCGTCTCGAAGACGTGCGCGGGCGGGGTTCCCTGCGGCGATCCGCTGGTGAAGGGGAATGTGATGCTCCGCGCGGGCAAGCGCCCGCGGCCGATCGTCCTGCGGGCGAATGTCGGCGACTGCCTCAACATCAAATTCACGAACCTCCTATCCGACAACCCCGTCTCGACGCAGCCGGCCACGCGTTATGCGTCCGTCCACGTGGCCGGGATGCAGGTGGTCGGAACGATCGACTCCGACGGCTCGTTCGTGGCCTCGAACAACAACAGCACCGTCGGGCCGGGCGGCACGATCACCTACGTCCTCCGCGCCACCGCGGAGGGAACGTTTCTCCTCAACAGCGAGGGGGCGGCCTTCGGAGGGAACAACCAGCCGAACGATGGCGCACAGGTAACCGCGGGTCTCTTCGGCGCCGTGAACGTGCAGCCCAGGGGTGCCGAGTGGTACCGCAGCCAGGTGTCGCACGCCGATCTGGAGCTGGCCATCGACACGAGCAAGAGCGGCGGCTTCAGCCCTCTCGGCCAGCCGTTCCTGAACTACAAAGCCGTCTACCCGGCCGGCAATCCGAATCAGGGCGTGCCGATCCTGGCCATGCTCGATAGCAAGAACAATCTCATCTACACCGATCTCACCGCCGTGATCACAGGGCCGAACGCCGGAAAGTTCGTGAACACGCCGCCGTGCGATCCGAATCTCGGCTGCATCAACATCGAGCCGAACCGGCTCGACCCCTATCGCGAGTTCACGATCGAGTACCACGAGCTGATGGACGCCGTGCAGGCCTTCCCGATCTTCGGCGAGTCGAAGCCGCTGGATATGGCCACGACTCTGGGCGCGGCTGGCGACGCCTTCGCCATCAACTACGGCTCGGGCGGCATCGGCGCGGAGATCCTGGCCAACCGCTTCGGCATCGGCCCGATGGGGAGCTGCGCCGACTGCCGTTTCGAGGAGTTTTTCCTCAGCGCCTGGACGGCCGGCGATCCGGCCATGCTCGTCGACGTGCCGGCGAACCTTCCCTGCGCCAACCAGCCGAACCAGCCGGCGGTGACGAAGAAGGCCGGACCGGGCGATCCGACGAACATTCAGTGCACGCTCGGTGTCACCGGCAACGCGCCGGCGGGCATCACGCCGTACCGCAAGGCGACGCGCGCGCTGTATGACGACGACCCCACCAACGTCTACCACAGCTACATCAACGACCGGGTGAAGTTCCGCGTGCTGCACGCCGGCACCGGCGTCTCCCACGTCCACCACCTCCACGCGCATCAGTGGGTGCACTCGCCCAACAGCGACGGCAGCACCTATCTCGACAGCCAGTTGATCAACCCGGGCAGCGCGTACACGATGGAGATCACTTTCAACGGCGGCGGCAACCGCAACAAGGTGGTCGGCGACTCGATCTTCCACTGCCACTTCTATCCCCATTTCGCGGCCGGAATGTGGGCGCTGTGGCGTTCGCACGACGTCTTCGAGGTCGGCTCGCCGTTCCAGTCGACGAAGTTCCCGCAGCAGATGAGCAAGTTCAAAGGGCGCGCGCTCCCGGACGGCGAGATCGCCGCCGGCACGCCGATCCCGGCGCTGATCCCGATGCCGACGCTGATGATGGCGCCGATGCCGTCGGAGGTGAACGTCGTTCCGGTGAAGGACCCGAACGGCGGCACTCCGCCGGTCGGATATGAGGCGGTGGTCGCGGCCGGCGAGACGAATGTGAATCCCGGCTTCCCCTTCTTCATCCCCGGCATCGGCGGCACGCGCGCGCCGCACCCGCCGCTCGACTTCGCGGTGGACAAGGGCGTGCAGCAGGACGGCGGCCTCCCGCGCCATCTGCTCGTGAACGCGACGATCACCGCGGAGCAGCACAACACGATCGATTTCACGAAGGACTACGCCCATGTGAACGCCTTCGAGCTGCCGGAGACCGGTACGCCGGTCGAGAAGACCGCGATGGCCTTCCACAGCCAGTGCTTCCATCCGTCGTTCACGCCCGAGGGAGTCGGGTCGGGGGCGAACAACGGGTTCCGTACGAACGGGCTGCCGCCGGCTTCCGGCGCACCGTACGCCGATCCGGGCCTCGTGCCGTATGACGAGAACAGTCCGCCGGCAAACCCGTGCCTGCCGATCCAGAACTGGATCAAGTACAAGGCTGCGGTCATCCAGCTCGATCTGGTCCTGAACAAGTCGGCCTGGCATTACCCGCAGTCGCGCATCCTGACGCTGTGGAACGACGTCCTGCCGACGTATCGCAGCGAGGTGCCGCAGGAGCCGTTCTTCATCCGCGCCAACGAGCGGCAGGGGGTGGAGTACTGGCACACGAACCTCGTCCCGAACTACTACAAGGTCGACGACTATCAGGTCAACACCCCGACCGACATCATCGGCCAGCACATCCATCTGGTGAAGTTCGACGTCACCGCCTCGGACGGCGCGGTGAACGGCTACAACTACGAGGACGGTACGCTCAGCTATCAGGAAGTGCAGGAGCTGGTTGACCACGTCAACCAGTGCGGCGGCCTGACGAACTTCACGACCGATCTGAACACGTTGCCCAAATGCGGTACGAACACGGGCCCGGGCCGCACGATGCTGACGTTGAAGCCGCCGCCGGACGGGATCTGTCCGGCGAGCGAGATGAACAAGCTGCCGTGCAGTGGCTGGAGCGGCGCACAGACGACCATCCAGCGCTGGTTCGCCGATCCGATCCCCCAGACGCCGTGCACGGCGCAACAGGCCGGGAACTGCACGCTCGCGCAGACGGACAAGAACGACAACGGCACGCGTACGCTGCGCACCGTCTTCACCCACGATCACTTCGGCCCGTCGACCCATCAGCAGACCGGCCTCTATGCGGCGCTGCTGGTCGAGCCGGAGAACAGCAAGTGGTTCCAGTCGGAGACCGGAACGCAGCTCGGCTCCCGCGACGACGGCGGACCGACCACCTGGAACGCGGTCATCCAGACGCCGAACTCCGAGGCGAATACCTACCGCGAGTTCGCGCTGGCGATGCAGGACTTCCAGTTCGCCTACACCTACCAGAGCAAAACCAGTCCGGACCCGATCACGTCGTCGACCCCCGGCTGGTCCGATCCTGCCAACGTCATCGAGGCGCCGTTCGGGAACAAGAACAAGCTGCAGCCGCAGATCATCAGCGCCGGCCCGACCTCGGGCGTGACATCGTTCAATTACCGCAATGATCCGCTCGGCCTCCGCGTGGCCGCCGGCAGCGGCGGCGACCCCAATGCCACCGATCTGTCGTACGTTTTCGCGTCCAACGTCAAGCGCAATCAGCCCACGACCGCGGACCCTGTGAACCCCAATGATCTGAACAAACAACCGGTTCCCGGCACGCCGATCAATCCGGCCGCCCCGAATGCGGCGTTCATCTTCCCGAAGAAGCCGATCACCTCCGGCATGCAGGGAGGCGATCCCTACACGCCGCTGCTCCGCGCGTATGAAGGAGACCGCGTGCAGGTCCGCGTCATCGCAGGCGCGCACATGCTGCCGCACGCCTTCACCGTCGGCGGGATGAAGTGGCTCTTCGAGCCGTCCTTCGACGACTCCGGCCATCGCAGCACGCAGTCGATCGGCATCTCCGAGCACTTCGAGTTCCTCTTCCATACGCCCCGCGCCAGTCCCTCGAAGACGGCGAACGTGAACTGGGCCGACTATCTCTACATGCCCGACGCCTCGAACCAGAAGCACAGCCTGATCGACGGCACGTGGGGCATCTTCCGCGCCTACCAATCGTCGACGCCGAACCTGATGCCGCTGCCCACGAACGGGGTGCCGACGCCGCTTCCCGACCCGCCGGCCAGCAATGTCGCAGGCTACAGTTGCCCGCCGGGCGCGCCGATGACGGCGATGACCGTCGTCTCACGCACTCCGTCCACGATCACCTTCAACTCGCGCGGATCAGGCCCGCAGGGCCGCTTCCCCAGCACGCAGATCACGAACTTCTATCCGCTCATGCTCACCCTCGACAGCAACCAGAACACGAGCGAACCGCTGATCCTGCGCGCGAAGGCCGGCGATTGCATCGCGCTCACGCTGGAGAACGCATTCAATTCAAGTTCGCAGACGTTCAACCAGACCAGTACCCCGGCATACGACTCGAACATTACGCTCAGCCCGTCGAAGTACGTCGGACTCACGCCGGGGCTCCTGTCGTTTGACGCCATGAAGAGCACGGGCCTGAACGTCGGCTTCAATCCCGTTCAAACCGTGCCGATCTCTTCGAAGCGCACGTATTACTGGTACGCGGGCCAGACCACCGTCGCGCAGGACGGGACAGTCACCGGCGTGCCGATGGAGCTCGGCTCGGTCAATCTCACCCCCTCCGATCCGCTCGAGCAGGATCTGCACGGTCTGGTCGGCGGCCTGGTCGTCGAGCCTGCCGGCTCGATCGCCTGCGTCGACACGTACAACGGCCAGTCGGGCCTCAAGCAATACGGCTCGGCGACGGTTTACGCCAGTGGCACCTGCGCGAATCCCGGCAAGCTGCTGTACCGCGAGTTCGTGCTGCTCACGCAGGACGATCTGGCCAACGTGGAGTGGAATGGCGCCACGTGGTCGCTGGCCGGAACGACGTTCACCGCACCCGGCGGCTCGTCGCAGGTGGCCATCAACTACCGCACCGAGCCGATGCCGTATCGCTTCGCCGATTCGACGAGCAACTTCAACAAGCGCCCTGACCTCTGGCAGGGCTTCTCAAACGGCCTGGTGCTGGCCGAGCCGCAGACGCCGATCTTCACCGCGGCCAAGGGAACGCCGACGCGCTTCCGCCTCCTCCATCCGGGCGGCAGCGGAAACCAGCAGGTGCTGGCCCTGCACGGCCACGTCTGGCAGGAGGAGCCGTATACCGGGGTGTCGACCGCGATCGGGAACAATCAGCTTTCGCAATACCTCGGCGCCCGCGACAACTACGGCACCAACATGGCGTACGAGATCGATCTGCCGAGCGCAGGCGGTGCCGTGCCGGTCGCCGGCGACTACGTGTATCGCACGACGCCGTCCAACTATCTCGAGCAGGGTCTCTGGGGCGTCTTCCGGGTAACGAACCCGGGTTCCGACGCCGTCCGCATCGGCGCCGCGCAGTTCGTCTCGGGAACGCTGACCGTCTCGGGGTCGACGACGGTATTCGTCGACACGCTGCCCAACGCCAAGAGCGGGAGCCGCGCGAAGACGGTTTCTCTCTACCTCGGCAATAAGGGTCAGCAGGGAACGCTCCTCAGCTCCTCCGTGCCGGTGACGGACAACGGCATCTGGTACTTCACCACGAAATCGACCGCCGTCGGCAATCAGCCGATGCAGATCACCGCGATCTCGCCGAATGGAGGCAAGGCTGTCTTCCCGCTGGAGCTCGTGCTCGTGCCGGCGACGCCGACGACGGTCACGCCGAGTGCCTACCCCGTCAGCGAGAGCGACCGCTACATCGGACTGCCACGGTCGCACGGCGAGAAGAACCCGCAGCCGACCGACGATCAGATCCCGGCCAGCCTCAACGCGCCGGCGGCCGTCGATTCGACGGCGCCGGCCACACAGATCACGCCTCCGAAGCCACCGAAGGAATAGCGATCGAACGAGCGGCGGCCCACGGGCCGCCGCTCCTCTCTCTGCATGCCAATCACCGACTACAAGCGACGGTTCGACATCTTCCTCTGCGGCGGTTCGCAGCATGTGGAGGCGCTCCAATCGCTCATGCCGAAACTGCAGCCGTACGGCACCGTGCATCTGGCCTCGAGCTACCTCACCGAGATCGACCTGTACGCGCTCCGTGGCCTTTATGACGTGCTGCACACGCCGCGGCACAGTCCCGACGGCTATCACAACTTCGAGCTCTTCTCGATCCGCGACATCAACCGCATCGCAACCGCGCCGTACTTCGTGAAGCTCGAT
>DATLWH010000011.1:0-5453 GCA_035576505.1 Thermoanaerobaculia bacterium
CGCGCTGATCGACGAGAGCCGTGATCCTGGAGGCAAGGTCCTGTCGGTCGGCCATCGGTCTACCGTTCCCGCAGTGCAATCGGCGATCCACCGATCTGGAGGAGGCGGAACTCGAGCTGGTGACGGTCCTCGTCGATCGACTTCACGGAGATCGTGACGTGGTCGCCGAGGCGCAGCTCGCGGCCCGTCGACTCGCCGCGCAGCCTGTGCTCGCGCTCGCGGAAGGCCCAGAAATCGCCGCCGATCGTCGCCACCGGAACCATCCCCTGCACGAAGATCTCGTCGAGCTCCACGAAGAGGCCGAAGGCGGCTACGCCGGTGACCGTGCCGGTGAAGGACTCCCCCACCTTGTCGCGCATGAAGATGACTTTCTTCCACTCCAGCACCTCGCGCGACGCTTCATCGGCACGACGCTCGCGGTCGCTCGACTGGGCGGCGTAAAGAGGATGCGCGCGCTCGATCTCCACGAGGCGCTCCCCGTGCATCGGCCCGTGCTCGAGCAGTTCGCCCAGGCGCCGATGGACGATGAGGTCGGGATAGCGGCGGATGGGCGAGGTGAAATGGGCGTAGTTGGCCAGCGCCAGGGCGAAGTGGCCGACGTTTGCCTCGGAGTACGAAGCGCGCTTCATCGAGCGCAGGACGATGTTCGTCAAGAAGCGCTCTTCCGGCGTCCCTTCGACCGACTTCATCACGCGCTGCAGCTCGCCGGGGCGCATCTCTTCCAGGTCGCCGCGCAGGGCCAGCTTGAATTCCTTGAGGATCTCGCGCAGGTCTTCCAGCTTCTGCGGGTCGGGCTGCTGGTGAACGCGGAAGATTCCCGGCTGGTTGGCGAAAACGAGCTCCGAGGCCACCACCTCGTTCGCGGCGAGCATGAACTCTTCGATGATGCGGTGGGCGACATTGCGCTCCGTCGGCTTGATGGCGTCGATGAGGCCGGTGGCGTCGAGGATGACCTCGGCCTCCGGCAGATCGAAGTCGATCGAGCCGCGCGCTTCGCGCCGCTTGCGCAGGATGTCGTACAGCGCGTGCATCCGCGTGAAGTCGGCCAGGAGATAGCCGTAGCGCGCCCGCAGCTCCGCCGCGTCCGGAACGACGACGCCGTGCGGCGGCGGGCCGCTCGGCGCGGCCACACCTTCGTTCACGAGAAAGGCGTTGACGTTCGTGTACGTCATCCGCTCTTTCGTCCGGATGACGGAGCGATAGACCTTGCGGTCGACGAAGCGCCCTTTCCTGTCGATCTCGATGTCGACCGAGAACGTCAGGCGCTCCACGCGCGGATTCAGAGAACAGATGCCGTTCGACAGCCGCTCCGGAAGCATCGGCACCGCCCGTCCCGGGAAGTAGACGGACGTGCCGCGCTCGAACGCTTCTTCATCGAGCGCGCTTCCCTCGGTCACGTAATGCGAGACATCGGCGATGTGTACGCCAAGGAGGTAGTTGCCGTTGGCGAGTTGCTGGACTTCGACGGCGTCGTCGAAGTCCTTGGCCGTTTCACCGTCGATCGTGACGATGTTGTGCTCCCGGAGGTCGACGCGCCGGGCGATCTCCTCCGGCCTGACCTCATCGGGCACGGCATCGGCGGCCGCGAGCACCTCGGGAGGGAAGGAGTGCGGGATGTGGAACTTGCGGATGACGAGCTCGATGTCGACGCCAGGCTCGCCGATGAAGCCGAGAACCTCGAGGACGCGGCCGCGGGCGATGTGGCTGGAGCGGTCGGGGTAGTGGTCGATCTCGACGTTGACCATCTCCTGATCGCGCGCGTTCATCGTGCCGTCGCGGGCGATGACGACGTCATGATCGAGCCGCGCGTCGAACGGCGTGACGAAGGGTTGATCGGGATCGGCGTGAAAGCGGCCGACGACGGTGCGGTGGGCGCGGCGCAGTACCTTCGACACCTCGCCGACGATGAGCTTGCGCTGACGGATGGTGTGGTACTTCGGCTGCTGCTTGTCCACGCGGACGATCACGAGGTCGCCGTTCATGGCGCCTTTCATGGAGCGGCGGTCGATGAAGACGTCGGGCTCGGCACCACCCCCGCCGAAGACCGTACCGTAGCCGTCCGGGTGTACGCGGATCTGGCCGGCGTGATACGGCGTGAACTCGAGGAGCGAGTAGCGCTTGCCGCGCACGGCCACGATGACGCCGTCCTGCTCCATCTCGTCGACGGCGCGTTCGACCTGGTCGCGGGTAACCTCGGGATCGGACAGACGTTCCCAGATGTCGCCGACGGGAAGCAGCCGGCTGCCACGCTGGCGGAGAAGGTCGGTGATCGATTGTTTGAGGCCGGAGGAACCAGGAAGGAAGAGCGACTGAGGCAAAGGACTCCTCGCGTCAGCGCGAGCGCGTCGATTTGCCGTTCGACGACTTCGGCGCTGTGACGCGGTTTGCGGAAAGACGGCGGCGCACGGGTCGGATGGAATCGGCGAAGCCGTTGAGCATGGTCTGTGAGCGAAGCTTGTTGTGAAGCGTGTTGCGGTGCACACCCAGGGCCTTGGAGGCCTGTGTCACGTTGCCGCGGCTGGCCGACATGGCCGCCACGATGTACTTCCCTTCGAAGGCTTCAACGGCCTGCTCGAGGGTGATCCCGTTTCCAATCAATTCGCGAATGATCTGGTTCAAACGATCATCGATACTTACCATTGAGTTTGCCCCTGCCTGTCGTTGGAGGAGCGCGATTCTACACCCCTCCTTCTCGAATGTTGCTACGCAATTTTGAGGGACACACGAAGAAAATTTTCGCGGCCTGCGCGCTTGACAAACATGCGCGAAAGGAGCAAGCGCGCGAGCGCGGCAAGCGTGAGAATCGCTCCGACGATGAGCGCGCTCGGACGATAGATCCACCGGACGGCGTGGCGTCCACGAGTGACGTGAACAGCCCGGAAACCCGAGATTTCATGCGGGTTTGCGGCCATCCCGTCGACCAGCACACTCCATCCCGGCGAGGCCTGCTGCGTCACCACGACATCGCCGTCGGAGGGGGCGACGAGGTCGATGAACACCGACGATGGAGTGAACGCGAGAGAGATCACCGGGCTCATTTTGTGCAGAACGTCGCCGCGAACGTACGCAAGTGGAAACGCCCCGCGGTTGCGGTGAATGAAGGCGCCGTGAATGGTCGTCAGAGGCTGGAATGCCGCCAGCGCGCCCGGGGCCACGATGTACCCGGCTGAGAGCGCGTCGAGCGCCGGCACGTCGCGCCGCAGCACGGCTGACTGGTACAGGGTCGCGTAGCGTTGGGAGACGATCGGCGCGGCAGTCCAGGCATCGAACCTCCGGTCGTACAGGTTCAGATAGCCCGAGATCCAGGCGTCGCGGTCGAAATCGCGCGTCATGTCGACGCGGACGATCTTGGAGTCGCGGCCGATCGAGGGCGGATAGGGAACGCGATGCGCGTTGAATGGAGCGGTGATGAGCAGCGGCTGAATCTGCACCACGACATCGACGAAGATCAGCAGCGCCATGACGATCTGCCAGCGCGGCCCGCGAATGATGCGATCGCAGCCGATGGCCGCCAGCGCGCAAATGCCCAGCGCCGCCAGCGGCACGACACGCGCCGGGTAGCGGAAGAGCGTGACCGGCAACCGCACCAGCAGTTCCCCGACCGGCGCGAGATGACTGCCCGTTCCGATCAGAACGCAGACCGCGATGAGTGCGATCCATCCGAGCCCGCGGCGCCGCGCCACGACGGCGCCGACCAGGGCGAACAGAATCGTCAGGCCTCCGAGGTAGACAATGGGGATGAAATGCTGCCCAAGGCGCGGATCGAACGCGCTTGCGCCGAGGTTCGCCGGAATGGCCAGGCGCAGCCAGTCCCGCAGCGGCATGGAGTCCTGAAGGAGCTGCGCGCGGGTCAGGCCGCCGTGCGCGCGGTCGCTGCTGAGGACCATCGACAGAAAGGGCAGGAGCTGGATCGCGCACAACGCAAACGACGTCAGCGCGACATCGATGAGGTCGCGCGCACCGCGGCGCCGCGCCACGGCAAACAGCAGTGCCCCCACCGCGGCGAAGAACGGCTCGCCGGCGAGAAACGACATGGCGATCGCGGCAGCGCTGGCGCGCGCCGAGACGCCGTCAATCGCGCACCATACGATCAGCGGGATCCAGGCAAACGTGGTCAGGTTGTTCGAAACGTCGAGCAGCGACATGGCCGGACCCGAAAACGTCAGCGCCACCGCCGCGGCCAGCGCGGCGCCGCCCGGCCTGGTCAGGCGCGCGAACAACAGGTAGGCGCCGCAGCCGAGCAGCACCACGTGAAGGAACAGATAGAGCGTGTACGCCGTGGTGAACGGAAGGACGAGGAACAGCCAGGCCGGCGGATAGAAAACCGCCGTCTGCGGATTGGCCAGCCACGGTTCACCCGACGCGCTGTAGACGTTCCAGAGCGGAAGACGCCCATGCCGCAGCTCCGAGGCCGTGAACCAGCGCATCGGCTGGAAATAGTCGCCGTGGTCGCGGAAGGAGAAGACTTCGTTGCGCAGGAGCGGTCCGGCGAAGACGACCAGAGTCAGGACCGTGACGATGGCGAACGCGGTCCGGCGAGTCATTGGTGTACGGCGCGGGAGTCGGGGGTCGGGTGTCGGGCGTCGGAAGAAAGCTCTGAAGGAGTTCGGTCACCGACTCCCGACTCCCGAGCCCCGACTTCCTTCGCGCAAAAATCCGTGACGATGGTCCGCATCAGCCGCACTCCCTCAGCGAAGAAACGCGCGCGAATCCGCTCGTCGTTTGCGTGCACGGTGTCGGCATCGTAGTAATTCACCTTGAACGGCGCAATGCCGTAGGCCACGATTCCCCTGGCCCGGAAAAAGCGGCTGTCAGACGTTCCTCCTCCCACCACCGGCGCGACAATCGAGCCCGGCTCGGCTTTCCTCATGGCCGAACCGAGCACGCGAAAGAGCTCTGTGTCGCTCGGGCTTTCCGGAACCGGTTGCCCTGCAAGGAGCACCTGCAGATCGCTACCGCCCGGCAGAGTTTCCCTGACCCTGGCCAGCATCGGCGCCGTCGTCTCGTCAGGAAGCAGACGGATGTCGACATCGGCGGATGCCGTCGTCGGCAGGACGTTGATGGCGACACCGCCCGCGATGCGCGTGATGGCCATCGTGTCGCGGAGGAGAGAGCGGTAACCCGGCGAGAGAACGCGTTCCAGACGGACCGTATCGAGAGGCTCGGCGATGGTGCGCAGCACCTGGCCGCGCTCGTCGTTGCGGGCTTTGCCCGCTTCGTGGAACGAGCGCGCCACGGCGGGCGTCAGGCGATACGGCCTTGGGATCTGCTGCATGGCGTCGAGGGAACGAACGAGCTTCGCCAGCGTTCCGCCGTCGTCGGGAGGGGACGCCGCGTGGCCGGCTCCCCCCTTGATCGTGATGCGCAACCAGAGAGGCACCTTGGCCTGCACCTCGATGCCCCAGAACGGGACGTGATCGACGATGGTCTCGTTGTAGCCGCCTTCATTCAGT
>DATLWH010000012.1:0-4760 GCA_035576505.1 Thermoanaerobaculia bacterium
TACGATGCCCACGCGCCCCTCGGGTACACTCCCGCACCTATGCCTCGGAAGAAACGGGTCGTCGGCACGGCAGGGCATATCGACCACGGCAAGACGGCGCTCGTCCGGGCGCTGACCGGCGTCGATACCGACCGTCTCCCCGAGGAGAAACGCCGGGGGATCACGATCGATCTCGGCTTCGCGAGCTGGTTCACGGACGACTACCAGATCGGATTCATCGACGTCCCGGGCCACGAACGGTTCGTCAAGAACATGCTGGCGGGAGTCGGCGGCATCGACAGCGCGCTCCTCGTCGTGGCCGCGGATGAGTCGATCAAGCCGCAGACGCGCGAGCATTTCGCAATCTGCAGGCTGCTCGACATCCACACGGGTGTCATCGCCATCACGAAGCGCGACCTGGTCGATGACGACATCCTCGACCTCGTTCGGCTCGAGATCGAAGAGATGGTGACAGGTAGTTTCCTGGCCGGGAAGCCGATCGTGCCGGTCAGTAGCGTGACGGGCCAGGGGCTGGACGATCTGCGGCGGGCCATCCTCACCTCGGTGGCCGAGGTGCACGACCGCGACGCGACGACGCGCGTCTTCCGCCTGCCGATCGACCGCGTCTTCACCATGAAAGGATTCGGCTCGGTCATCACCGGCACGACCTACGCGGGACGCCTGAACATCGACAGCGACATCGAAGTGCTGCCCGGCGGCGGCCGAAGCCGGGCGCGCAACATCCAGGTCCACGGCGAGGCGCGCGATTACGCATCCGCGGGGGAGAGAACATCGGTCAATCTGCCGGATATCGACCTCGATCACCTGCACCGCGGGCAGCAACTCGTCACACCGAACACTCTCCGGCCGTCGCAGGTGATCACCGCGCGCCTTGATCTGCTGGCCGACGCGAGACCGCTCAAGGAACAGACGCGCATCCGCTTTCATCACCTGTCGGGAGAGCTTCTGGGAAGCATTCGCTTCGTCGACGAGACCAGCGAGCTCAAGCCGGGTGGAAGCGCGTATGTGCAGGTGCGCCTCGAATCGCCGGTGGTCGCCGTGGCCGGCGACCGCTTCGTCATCCGCCGCTACTCACCGGCGCTCACGGTCGGCGGTGGCGTGATCCTCGACGCACATCTGCCGAAGCTGAGCCGCAACACGCGCCAGGAGTTACTCGACACGCTCGCGAGCGGAAGCCTGCAGGAGCGCGTGGAGCTGATGGCGAAGCTGGAAGGGCTGCGCGGACTGACCATTCACGAGGTGCAGGCCCGGACCGGGATCCGCATCGAAACGCTGGCGAAGGAGCTGAAGAACGTTCCCCACCTCGCCGACAGCGGCGAGCGGCGCTGGATTCATCACGACGTGCTCATCGACTTCCGCAGACGGGCCATGGAGTTTCTACGCGGCTACTTCGAGGAGAACCGCATGGCGCTGAACGTGCCGAAGAGCGAGTTCGCGCAGAAGCTGCTGCCGCGCGGCGCCGACGGCAACATGATCAACTTCCTCCTTCAGGATCTGGCGCGCGAAAAGATCGTGGCTATCGCCGGCGATGCCCTCGACATCCCGGGCCGATCGAAGAGCCTGGGCGGTGCGGAGGGAGAGCTGGCGCGAATGATCGAGTCGCGCTTCGCCGAAGCGGGCCTGCAGCCGCCGCCGGTGTCCGAGATCATCAACGAGCGTACGCAGAAGGCGAGAGTGATCGAAGGGGTGGTCAGCTTTCTCGTCAAGCAGGAGACGCTCGTCCGCCTGGCGGAGGGGATCTACGTTCACCGCGATGCGCTGGCCGCCGCGCGCGCGCGGATGAGCGCACGCAGCGGGGAGACGATCGACGTCGGCCAGTTCAAGGAGTACTTCGGCCTCTCGCGCAAGATCGCCATTCCCCTGCTGGAGTGGATGGACCGCGAAGGGGTCACGAAGCGCGTCGGGGATACGCGGAGGGTGCTGTAGGCAACACAACCACGGGAGTACAATCGGACGCGTGACAGACATCGCTGAAATCCGCAAGCTGAGCGTTCCGGAGCGACTTCAACTGGTCACAGAGATTTGGGACTCGATTCTGGATACCCCAGAGCTTCTCCCTGTTTCGGACGAGTTGGCCGACGAGCTTCAGAAAAGACTCGAAGCACATCATGCTTCGCCGGGAGACAGCGAGCCGTGGGATTCCGTTGACCGAAAGATTTTCGGAGGCGAGTGAAGCGACGCGTCGTTGTTCGCCCTGAAGCGCATTCCGAGCTTTCTGAAGCCGCTGCCTGGTACAGAAGCAAGTCACCCGCAGTCGCCGCGAGATTCAGAGCAGCGGTCCGGGAGACTGTAATCGGTATCTCTGAATGGCCGGCAGCATTCGCGGAAATTTCGCACGGAGTCCGCCGAGCGCTGACGAAACAGTTTCCGTATGCGATCTTCTTCTCCGAAGACTCAGGAGAGGTGGTCATTCTCGCCATCAAGCATCAGGCACAAGACCCGGCTTCGTGGCCGAAAGGTGTCTGAGCGTCACTTTGCCTGCACCGGCTGCTCCGCGCCCGCATGGGCGGGATTCAGCTCTCTGTAGCTCCCGCGCACGTTCAGAAACGACGCTGGGACGTCGCGCTGCTCGATCTTCACGACGGCGTTGTCGACGACCATCTTCTGATTCTCGTACGGCAGCTCGGCATGGTCGGCGATCGGGAATCCCTGCACCTGCAGGAGGGCCTCGTCCGCGGCACGCATCACACCGGCCAGCGGCGACGAGACGGGATCGCTGGCCTGCAGCATGGCGAAGAGTCCCTGCGGGATCAGTGGATGAGACGCGATCCACAGCTCGCGCTGGTATGCGCCGAGACGAATGATCGACTGCCTGGCTGGAACACCCTGCAGCGTTTTCTGGGCGCCGGTGACCGCGAACTGGGCGCGCGGCATTCCGTCCGGGACGTCGCGCGCGACGGCGGCGCGATGGGAGGCGAGTACGTCCGCGAAGGTCTCATTCCGATACGTCCCGGCCAGGTCGTCGACAAAGGTCACGCGTTTCTGCGCAAAGTCGAAAAGCCGCCATTCGTCGACCTCGTCGCCGCTGCGCGCGCGACCGTTGGCGATGAAGAGGGTGTGCGTGTAGGTCTTATTCGCCGGCTGGAGCGTCGTCCGGATCGTGACGGCGGTCGCGTGAACCTTGGGCACATTTGCGTTTTGAAGCGGACCATGCGCAGGAGGTTGGTTGCAGGCGAGGAGCAGGAGCAGCGCGAACGAAGACGTCAACCTCAAATCTCACTCCTTCGCGTCGTACCAGCTCTTTCCGTAATGCGCGTCGACGGCGAGCGGGACGGCGAGCGGGAAAATGTTCTCCATCGTCTCTTTCACGATTCCCGCCACGTCGGAGGCGCGCGCTTCCGGCACCTCGATCACGATCTCGTCGTGCACCGTGAGCAGCATCGGCGCGGCATCATCCAGACGCTCATCGAGCGCGATCATGGCCAGCTTCAGGATGTCTGCCGCCGTCCCTTGGATCGGCGCATTCGTGGCCATCCGTTCGGCATTGCCCCGCACCGTGAACGACTTGTTGTGGATCTCCGGGATGTACCGTACACGTCCGAAGAGAGTGGTCACTTTGCCGCTGCGGCGGGCCTCCTCCAGCGTACGGTCGAGGTACTCCTGGATCTTCGGATAGCGCGCGAAGTAGGCGTCGATGAAATCCTTCGCCTGGCCCGTGGGGATGTTCAGCTCATTCGAGAGCCGGAACGCCGACATGCCGTAAAGCACGCCGAAGTTGATCGTCTTGGCGGCGCGCCGCTGATCATGCGTGAGCTGGTCCTCAGGAACATTGAACATCTTCGAAGCGGTGGCACGGTGAATGTCCGCGCCGCGGCGGAACGTCTCGATCAGATCGCCATCCTGCGAGATATGGGCGAGGATGCGCAGCTCAACCTGCGAGTAGTCGGCGGCCAGCAGGACGTTCCCTTCCTCGGCGACGAATGCTTTCCGGATCTCGCGTCCGAGCTCCGTCCGGATGGGGATGTTCTGGAGGTTCGGATCGGATGACGACAACCGCCCCGTCGCCGCCACGGCCTGATTGAACGACGTGTGGACGCGGCCGTCCTTCGTCACGAGCTGCGGCAGCGCGTCGATGTACGTCGATTTCAGCTTGTGCAGCTCGCGATGCAGGAGGATCAATCGCGGTACCGCGAATCCGTGGCCGGCCAGTTCCTGCAGCACCTCCACCGACGTTGAAAAGGCCTTTGTCCCTTTCGTCTTCTTCAGCACCGGGTATTGAAGCTTTTCGAAGAGGATGTGCCCGAGCTGCTGCGGCGAGTTGATGTTGAAGTCCGTGCCGGCCTCGGCGTAGATCTCTTTCTCGAGCTGCGCGAGCTGCAGCGCCATCTTCGCGGACATCTCGCGCAGGAGCACGACGTCGATCTTGATGCCGCGCGCCTCCATCCGCTCCAGCACGGGGATGAGCGGCAGCTCGATCCGGTCGTAGATGTCGACGAGCGCGGGATCGCGGCGCAGCTCTGGGACCAGAATTTCCTTCAGCGCGATAGTGACGTCGGATTTCTCGCCGAGGTATTGCTGATACGGGGAAAGCGCGGTGGCGCCAATCTCGTGATCGAGCGCGAAAAGCGGCGCTGTCTTCGCCACGTCCTTCCTCGATGCCACATCCCGCTTCAGCCAATCGCGGGCGACGTTGCTGAAGATGTGGCTGGGCAGTCCTGGATTGATCACGTACGACATGATCATCGTGTCGGAAAATCGCTTCGGGAGCGGCCAGCCGTTCGCGGCCAGGCGGCGCAGCTGCAGCTTGATGTCGTGAGAGA
>DATLWH010000013.1:0-6584 GCA_035576505.1 Thermoanaerobaculia bacterium
CCGGTATCGTCAGTGATCGGAAAATCGACACCACGTCCGTTGCCGTGATACCCGAGAACGCCGACGCGGAACGACCGCTCCCTCCAGTTTTCCGGCGGCAACGTCACCCCGGTCGTATCGCCGTCGAGCCCCATTCCACCGAACTTGTAGTCGGCACGCGCATAGACGTCCTTGCTGGCGTTGCCGTCCACATTGCCACTGGCGGAGGGACCGAGGCCGTTGACGACGCCAACGGTGTAAAAGAAGCGGTGCGCGCCGACCCCGTACAACTCGATTCCCTTCACGTTCACCGGAAGACTGATAGCGCCCGAATCGGAGAGCCCGGTCCCGCCGTGCAATCCGATCGGATTGAAACTGAATAGATTGTCGACGCCGTTATCGGTCGACAACCACATCTCATGGAACCCATCGTCGAGGTCAGCCGCGAACTTGCCGATCTTGATGTTGAACAGGTGCTCGGGCCCGATGAACGATCCCGCCTGTAGATGCATGCGCTCGATCTCGGTGGAGCTGCTGCCGTCCGGGTTCTCGGACCAGGTGACCTCGCCGAGAAAGCTCATATGCTCGCCGAGGGTGCCGCCGGCGAAGAGGTTCGCCTCCTGCGGGAACTGAAAGTCGTTATGCGTGATCGTATGGCCGGTGTCGTCGAGTGACGAAGCGTAGACGCTGGCCATCTTCACGTTCAGCGCAAGGGGCACCTGCCCGGGCAGATCGCTGGGATAGATCGCCTTCGGCCACATCCGCTTGTACGCTTCCGCGCCGAGGCTGACCGGCTTGATCTTGATCTGCTCCTCGGTTTCCTTCGGCATCCGGTAGCCGTTCAGCCGGAAAGCCTCTCCGAATGGATTGAGCTTCGGAAACCCTACGTGGCAGGTCTGACACGACGTGTCGTACTTGCGCGCGAACGCCGGGATGGCGCTGGCAGTGGGGACGTTGAGAAGAATGATCGACGACGCAAAAAGAATCGAGTGGAGGATTGTCCTCGTACGGCGCATGCTCATGGGCAGCCCCTTTCGTTCCGCCCAAGGATCATCCGGACGCGGAGAAAGATCGATCCCCCAACTGTAGGGATTTAAGTCATGCGGTTAGGGGATGGGGGGCGTACCTGCGCGCGGGCGAGTTGACACGCTCACACGATCCTGTGACCCTTTGACCGGGTTTACGGCGGCGGCCGGAGGCCATCATCGCGTCAGTCGCTCTTTGTTGCGACGAACGTCGTGTCCCGGTCGGGAATCCAGCCTCCGTCCCTCGCTGCATACATCTTCGCATTTGGACGACCGTCTGTGCCGAGTCGGAGAGAGTGACCGGCTGGTTCGACCACCGCGTTCACGGTCCAGTGCCTCAGTGTCTTGCGGTCCGTAAAGGCCACGTCAAAGTAACCGCTGTCGATGCGCCCAACAAACGATCCCGAGCCGCCCCCGTCGATGTTGTATGTCCCGAAAACATCGCTTCCGCTCTGCCAGACATCCATGACCCCATCCTCGAGGCCGGCCAGCTTGAAGTTCCATTTGCCTCGATAGAGCGAGTGGACGGGAAATGCAGCGACGTGGCTGTCGAGGGAACGGTTGCCGCTGGTGACGTCGAGCTCGATCACGGCGACCGGATCGCCCTCCTGGATCGCCTCGAGGAGGGGTGCATCGCCGCGCAGAATCTCGGATAGGCGCGTCGGTCGCGTTATGCCCGCGAGGTCGAACGTCATGATGGCGGGCGTCAGCCGGACGTTGTTTGTGATCAGCTTGACTGTCAGCAGTGCGTGCATGACTTTTGACGAGATGGGATGGATCACCGGGTCAAAACGCTCGCTCTGGTCGACGACGATGTACTGCGGCGGCTGGAAGCTTACGTTGGCCCCATCCCTTTGAAAGAAGTCTTGCACCGCATACCACCCCGATGAGAAGCGCGCTACCAGGATCATCGAAACCAGCGCCACGAGCGCTCCCGCGATTGCGCTGAGGGCGTGCTTCTTCAGCTCTGTCGTGAAACCCCCTTGAAGCGACTCCACTGCCGGCTTCTTCTTCGTCGCCATCATGCACCTCGCTTGCTCAGGATCAACCGGTTAACCAGGAATTGTTTGCGCCCACAACCTCCGAACCTCTGTCCGGAGCGCGGAAGGTAGACCATGGCCGCACAGGCCCCCTCGAGATTGATTGCGGTGGGCTTCGCCGCGCCCGCGAATGTGACAGCTGAGGCGATGAACTGCAGAAAATCACGAAGGGGCAGCGCCAGGCCGGTATCGTCGAACGCGCCAGCGATGAAGACCCGTCCGCTGGCGATGCCAATGGCAACGCGGTTCGCGCCGGTGTCGTACTTGATATTGTCGCCACGGCCGTCTCGCAGCAGCATCGTATTCGACTGCAACGCCTGGTAAGGTCCGCCCGAGCATGGCTTGCTTCCCGCAAACAGCTCGGCTGCCACGATGGTCAGCGTACCGTTGGCGCACCTGAGCAGCACGCCACCGCGCCGATCTTTGACCCAATTGTTGTTGAGTGGAGACCTTTCTCCCGCCGTCGGCACGACGAGCCCTGCAGCCACACGCCGATCGACCTTCGTCGGATCGATATCCCCGGCCCACGTTCCCCCGCTCAAGACTACGAGTGCCTGCGGGGAGGGTGCTGCGAGCTCCTGGAATCCTTTACTACCGTCGATAGCCAGATCGATCGAGGAGGCATCAACGTCGATCAGCAGAAGTGTCAGTCCCGCGTAGGCAGACTTCCTGTTCTCGATCGTCCACCAACGCGCGCGTCCGATGGTCTTGCCGTTCGCTCTGAATACGTCCTGTTTCGGCGGTGTAGCGAAGACAGATTCGAAGAACTGCGCCGACGCGAGGGTGGACTGTGCGTGCGCGAGCGTTGTGATCCCTACGGCAAACACAGCGAGGAAAACGACTCGCCGCTGGATCATTGAACCTCCTGATCAATGGAAGGATGGACCAGGCAACAAGGAAAGGCAAGGCGCGCCATCGCTCCGCATTGGCATTCCGCCGTCTGTTCGATTGCGATTCCGCGATTCGCAGATGTTTACGCAATTCGCCAGAAAAGCCATCCATCGCGAAGCGACGATAGGGCACCTGATAAAGGGATGCGCATCCCCTACTGCGGCGGCCGCTGCGCCACTACGCCGATGCTGGCAATCGTCTCCCCCTTCGTCATCGAGGGGACGGCCCGGATGAACGTCACCACGCCGGCTACGGGAGCGTGCGCTTCCAGGATCGTCTTCCCGACGTAATCGGTCACGTAGCCGAGGCGCATCCCCTGGGCCACGAAGGTGCCGCGCTTGACCAGCGGATAGAAGATGCCCGTCTGATCGCTGTTCACGCTCTCCACCTTCTCGAGCCAGACAGGACTCGCCACCGGCGTCACCGTGCCGGGCAGCATCTTCAGAAACCGCATGACGTTGACGCATCCAAGGGCCAGCGCCTCGACGTCGTCCGTCTCCACGGTTCCGGCGTGCCCCGCCTCGACCGTGATCGACGCCTTCCCGCGAGTCGAGGCGGTGTTCTCGAGGTAGCGCGACGCGGCCGGATCTTTCGGCCGGTCGGCGGAGATGATGATGTGATCGAGGCCGAAGGCGAGGACCATCTGCTTCGAGAGCGCGTCCTGCACCGCGTTGCCGGTGACGGTCCAGTAGCCGTAGGGACGGAGGCTCTCGTCGATGTCGCCGCCGTGAAGGTCGATGAGATGGTCGCACCGCTCCACGACCTGCCTGGTGATCATGTACGACGCCCGCTCGGTCTGCGTGCCATCCATCCGGCCGGGGTAGGCGCTGTTCATGCTCCTGTGGTCGACCGGGTTGACGTGGGCGATCTTCTGCTCGAACGAATTGACGTTGACCAAAGGGATGATGATGACCGTGCCGGAGAGCGCCGCCGGATCGAGCCGCTCGATCACTTTTTCCAACGCGATGATCGACGCGTACTCCGTCCCATGGGCGCCCGAGACGAGCGCCAGCACCGGACCGGGCCGCGCGCCGTGAACGACGACCACAGGAATGCTCAGCGCCGCGTCCACCCCCGCCGGCACCTCGATCGTCCCCGCCACTTTCTGACCGCGCGCCGCCGACGCCGTCCCGACGGTGAACGTCTCCTCGGCGTGCGCGAGGAACGAGAACGCCATGATGGCGAGAAGGAAAACGAGACGAGAACGCGTCATTTTGAGCTCCTCTCGCAATAGGGTAACGCCATCCGCAGATGACGCAGAGGAACAAAGATGGGGGACGGTCTCTATCTGTGTATATCTGCGCCATCTGCGGATAGCTTCTCAATGTGCGAACCGTCACATCGTCTTGTGACCGGCGAGATGGCGTTGTGTTCGCCGCCCGGCGATGATCGCGTTCAAATGACAAAGTCAGGACAACAGGGTCCCCACACCGCGGCCATTCACGCAGGGTTCGATCCCGCCGATCACCGCGGCGCCGTCTCGGTGCCGATCTACCAGACCTCGACATTCGCCTTTCCTTCCGCGGAGGAAGGGGCGGCGCGGTTCTCGGGCATCTCACCCGGACTGATCTACTCGCGGCTCGGCAACCCGACCGTGCAGGCGCTCGAGGATTGCGTCGCCGCGCTCGAGGGGGGCGCCGGTGCGGTTGCCACGGCCACCGGAATGGCCGCCGTAAGCACGGCCCTTCTGGCGATCCTCCGGCAGGGTGATCACATCGTGGCCACGCAGCCGATCTACGGCGCGTCGCGCAAGCTGATGCAACAGACGCTGGCGCGCTTCGGCGTGACCTCGACATTCGTTCCCGCAACGGACAGGGACGCGCTTCAGTCGGCGCTGCGACCGGAGACGCGTCTGCTCTACGTCGAGACACCGGCCAATCCGACGCTGGACCTCGTCGATCTCGAAGCCGCGGTGGCCGCGGCCCGGTTCGCCGGCATTCCGCTCGTGGTTGACAACACCTTTGCCGGACCGCACCTCCAACGCCCGCTGGAGATGGGAGCGGACCTCGTCGTGCATTCGATGACGAAGTCGCTCAACGGCCACAGCGACGTCATCGCCGGAATGGTCGTGGCCCGGGAGAAATCGATGCTCGAGGCCGTGCGGCAAACCGCCGTCGGATTCGGCACGACCATCGATCCGCACCAGGCCTGGCTGGCCCTCCGCGGCATTCGCACGCTCGGCATGCGCGTGGAACGCGCTCAGTCGAACGCCATCGAGCTGGCGCGCTGGCTGGAAGAGCTTCCCACGATGGCCTGGGTCCGCTACCCAGGGCTCCGCTCACACCCGCAATACGACCTGGCCAGACACCAGATGTCCGGCCCAGGCTCGATGATCGCCTTCGAATTGACCGGCGGCCTCGAGGCCGGCCGTGTCCTGATGAACAGCGTCCGGCTGATCACGCTGGCCGTCTCCCTCGGCGGCGTCGAGTCGCTGATCGAGCACCCCGCCTCGATGACCCACAACGGCGTGGCCGGGAATCAGCAACGGGAAGAAGGCATTACGCCGGGCCTCGTCCGGCTGTCGGTCGGCTGCGAGGACCTCGACGACATCCGTGCCGATCTGGCGCAGGCGCTCACCGCCGTCGAAGCATCCCTCGGCGTCGGCACGTTCGCGGTGTGACCGGCAGCCACGCTACAGATCCGCGGCCAGCTCGTGCGTAAGCTGCGCGGCGGGGATCTCCTTGCATCCACCGGCATTCTGGCCGCACCACAGCGGCGAGAAATCCGAGGAGCCGAGGCTCTCGGCTTTGGCGCGCAAAGGGGCGAGCGCTGAGGTTGCCATCGGAAAGGGAGGGGCAAGAGCGCTGATCGGCCCGAGGTCCTTCATGAGCCGATTGATGATGCCGCGAGCGGGGCGGCCGGTAAACAGATTCGTGAGCGCGGTGTGGTTCGCGATCGGATCTTTCAGCGCGGCGCGATGAACCGCGCGGGTTGTCGCTTCCGGACAGAGAAGATAGGCCGTCCCCACCTGGACACCGGCGGCACCAAGTGCCATCGCCGCGGCAACGCCGCGCGCGTCCGCGATACCACCCGCCGCAATCACCGGGACCTTCACCTCACGCACGATCTGCGGCAATAGCGCAAACGTGCCGACCTGTTCGCTCACATCGTCCGACAAGAACATTCCGCGATGGCCGCCGGCCTCGAACCCTTGCGCGATGACGGCGTCGACTCCATGCGCTTCGAGCCAGCGTGCTTCATCAATCGTCGTTGCCGACGAGAGAATCTTCGAGCCCCAGCCTTTGACTCGTGCCAGCAACGCGGCAGGAGGCAGGCCGAAATGAAAGCTGATCACGGCGGGCTTGAATTCTTCCAGCGCGTCGGCGATGCCCGAAGTGAACGGCGCGCGTCCGGGGCCGGCGGCGATGGGGTCGATGTCGAGACCATACTCCTTGTAGTACGGTGCCAGCGCGGCGCGCCAGACCGCTTCCCGGTCGGGGCTGGGCTCGGGCGGTGTGTGGCAGAAGAAGTTGACGTTGTACGGCCTGTCTGTCTGCGCCGCAATCGCCGCCAGCTCGGTGCGCATGTCATCCACGCCGAGCATGGCGCAGGGAAGAGAACCGAGCCCGCCGGCGCCGGCCACGGCAATGGCCAGTGGGCTGCCTTGTACGCCTGCCATCGGCGCCTGGATGATCGGCAGGTCGATGCC
>DATLWH010000014.1:0-7081 GCA_035576505.1 Thermoanaerobaculia bacterium
CACGGCCTACGCGGTCGACAGCGGAGACGACGTCGACATCCCTGACGCTCTCACCTCGTGGGTCATCGGCTACGCGGAGTTGGGTCGGCGCGACGATCCGCGGTGGGAGACGGCCGGGAAGGCGTTCGCGGCGATGAATCGCGATGACCGTTTCCCGAAGGAGTTCACCTCGCGGAGCATTACGGGGAGCATCGCCAAGGTCATCGCCATCCCCGCCTTCGACGAGTACCGCGCCGCGATCAGGAATCTCGCGCTTCGGGATCTGGCGAAGATGGCCGTGCTGATCTACCTCTCGACCGGCGACTTCACGGTCCTCCATCTCGTGACGGCCTGTCATGCCACACGCGTTCTCGCGCCGTTTCTTGGCGCCGATGCGGTCGATCACCTCGCCGTGGCCATGCTGGCCGCATACGCCTCGGTCGGGCGGGCAGACTTCGACGCCGCTCTCCAGCCGGCGAACGACCTTCCTGACTGGCAGGTGCTCGCCGCGCGCGTGATCCGGAGCGACGATGAGCACGACCTGAAGCTCGTCTACAGTTGCCGGAAGGAAGAGGAGCATTACGGTTGGCGCCTGCACCAGATGGCCGCGGCGCTGCGACTGAACCGCAGGGCGGCTGGCGCATGATCGTTCACCTCATCGACGGCACGTATGAGCTGTTCCGTCACTTCTTCGGCATCCGCCGTTTCCGGAAGAGCGATCCGCCATTCGGCGCGGTGGCGGGCGTCCTGGGCACGGTTGCCCAGATGCTCGAGGGGGGCGCCACGCACATCGGCGTGGCCACCGATCACATCATCGAGTCCTTCCGCAACGATCTCTGGCCCGGCTACAAGACCGGCCAGGGGATCGAGCGTGCCCTGTGGGCGCAGTTTCATCCTTTGGAAGAGGCGCTCGTGGCGATGGGCGTGGTCACGTGGCCGATGGTCGAGTTCGAGGCGGACGATGCCCTCGCCTCAGCGGCCCATCTCGCCGCCGGCGACAAGCGCGTGGAGAAAGTGTGCATCTGGACGCCGGACAAGGATCTGGCGCAGTGCGTGGTGGGGGAGCGCGTCGTGCAGGTCGACCGGAAGAGCGGCCAGATCCGCGACGATGCCGGCGTCCGCGCCAAGTTCGGCGTCGGTCCGGCATTGATCCCCGACTATCTCGCCCTGGTCGGTGATGCCGCGGACGGCTATCCCGGCATTCCCCGCATCGGCGCGAAGACCGCCGCCCAACTCCTATCCACCTACGGGCCCATCGAGCAGTTCCCCTCCAAGGTTCTCAACGATGAAAACCGCGAGCGTGCCCTCCTCTTCAAGAACCTGGCGACCCTGCGGACGGACGCGCCGCTCTTTGGCGATGTCGAAGAACTGCGCTGGCGCAAGCCCGCTCCGTCATTCTCGACGTTCGCGGAGAAGATCGGAGACCCGCGCCTGGCCACGAGAATGGTGGAGCTGGCGAAGCGGGGTCATAAGGATGGGTAAATCCGCATTTCTCACACTCTGATGGAATTGCAGGCACCCTGTTCATCGAGCGCCCTTCTCCCCCCCGCTGAAAAGCGCGGTGGGGAGAAGGACGCTCGACAAACACTATTTTTGCGATTTCGCTTAGAAGCCCGGCTACTGCGGTTTCACCGCGCGATGACGTTTCGGCGGCGGGGGGATGTTGCCGCCGATGACCATGGCCGCCTCGAAGGCACCGATGTCGGCGGCGACGATGCCGTCGCCGTTGCCATCGTTCCGAAGGAGGCCTCGCTGGTCGGTCGGCGGAGCGGCACCGGTGTCGCCCGCGTCAATGGCGGGACTGCCGGCGCCTAGTGCCATCGTCTGCGTCAGTCCACCGTTGTCCGCGAGCGGTCCTAGGAGCGGGTTGGCCACGGGTATCCCCAGGCAGGTCGAGTCGCCGAACTGGAGGCTGTAGCTTGCGGTGAACGTACCGGCCGAAGCGTTCGCACAGTTGCCGCCGCTGTTGCTGGCGATGATGGTGTTGACCACGTCCGTCACCGGCGTGCGGGTGCCGAAAGAAACCGCGCCGCCCGATCCCGCGGCGGTATTTCCGGCGATGGTGCAGTTGATGATCGTGACCGGCGCGGCGCCGAGGTACAGCGCTGCCCCCTGTCCGCCGGATCCTGACGCCGTGTTGCCGGTGAAGGTACTGTTCCTGATCACGAGGCTGCTGCCGCTGTTGAGCGACTCGACGGCGATGCCGCCGCCGCTGAAACCGGTCGCTGTGTTGCCGTTGAACGTGCAGCGATCGATCGACATCACCACCTTGAACGTGGAGTTGCTGAAGACGTCGATGGCGCCGCCGCCCTGTGCCGTGTTGCCGCTGAACGTCGAGTCGGCGATGGAGGCCACTCCTCCCTCCATGCTGATCGCGGCACCGGTGCCGCTGGTCGTATTGTTCTGGAACAGACAGTGCGAAATGGTGATCGATGCGGTGGCGCAACCGGTACACGACTCCTGAAAGATCGCCGACCCCTTGTTCTGCGAGATCGTGACCGTGTCCAGGGTCAGCGTTCCGAAGTTCTGAATGGCTCCGCCGACCCCCAGGCCCGTGGTGATGTTGCCGTTGGCTAAGGTGATATGCCTCAAGGTCGCATCGGGCAGCGATGTCGTGCCGCCGAAGATGCCGACCATCTCCGAAGTCATGCCGGTCCCGTCCAGCGTGATCGTGTCGCCGCCGTCGATGGTGACCTTCGGGCTCGTCGAGCCGACGACCAGCGTGCTGGTGAGGGTAATGGTCTGAGGCCCTGCGCCGCAGTTGAAGGTGACGGTGCCGCCGGCAGAGACCTGCGCCTGCAGCGCCGCCCCGGTGCACGATGTCGGTGTTCCGCTGCCCACCACCCCCGCCATCGCAGCCGTCGATAGGAACGTGGCGGCGGCGAGGATCAGAAGCGGCCGCAGAACGGAACGATTCGTTACAGACAAATGGCTCAAGTTGAGACTCCTTCGATTGCCGATTCTGGCTGGACCTCGGGGCCGACAGACCGCGACCCCTTGATGGTTCCATCTTAGGTTTGGGTTGAAGGGACCGCGGTGACCTGGCTCACGAAGATTACAAACGTGGCTCAAAACGTAGGTCGGACTCTCCAGTCCGACTGAGCTCGCGCAGCCCGCAGCCTTCCAATCCGCGTCCGACCTACGTCTATCGCCTCACGTACTCCCGCATCTGCGCGTAGAGCGGCGTGAGGGTGGCGATCTCGCATGTTGTCGGCGTGAGGTGATAGGTCGTCTCGAAGTCTTCGTGGTTGCGCGCGCGCCACAGCCGGCCCGACGGGTCGATGACGACCGAGAGTCCGACGCCGCCGCGGAAGACGAGCGATCCGTCCGTGCCGGTGAAGCGTGAGCACGTCCAGGGACGTTCCTCCGGGTGCGCGGCCATGAAACCTTCGATCTCGAGAACGAGACGCTCAAAGAGCTCGGCGCGGTCCGGCGGCGAGGCGTTGAGGGTCGAGCCGATGGCATGGCCCAGCATCTCGTCCGCCGGTGAGGCCAGGACTCCGGACTGGAGATCGGAGACGGTGAGCGGATCGGTCATGAGAGGCTGCTGGAGATCTTACCTTTGCCGGGAAGTGTTCTCACACCGCAGACGCGGAGATCGCGAAGACACGAGGCGTATCAGATGTCTCTCACCGCGTCTCCGCGTGACCAATGACTCTGGAATTCCGAACCGCGGCCGTCACTTTGAAATCGTCATGCGTCTGCCGCTGCTCGTCGTCCTGGGGCTCCTCGTCGCCGCGCCAACCAAAGTCGAGATGGTCACACTTCCTCCCTCGCTGGCGGACTACACGAGCTGGCAGCGGCTGACGCCCGACGGTTACTCCATCCCCCCGCAGCTCGCCCTTCTCTGCACGGCCCCGGCCCCGGCACCGTCTCCGAAGAGCGTGGAGGTGTACGGCCCGCACGCGAACACCTTCGTGCGCGTCTTCGCGAACCCCATCGCCGCTCGCGCTCTCAACTCGCACGTCCTCTTCCCCGAGGGCTCCATCCTGGTGAAGGAGAAGCTTCGCGACGTGCGAACCGGCATCCCCTCGGCACACGGGATCATGATCAAGCGATCGAAAGGGTTCAACCCCTCCACCGCTGATTGGGAGTTCCTCTTCTACCCCTCGGAGCGCTCCGCCTCGTTCGCGAACTGCGCGAATTGCCACCAGTCTGCGGAACACGACTTCGTCTTCGGGTCCTATCCGGGTAGATGACGGCGACGCGGTGACGGAGAGCTCGTCCCCTTAGCTCAACCGCGAATGAACCACTCGTCGATTCTTCCGGCCGTTTCTTCGTGAACGTGGGCGATGAATGCGGCGACATGCGCGTCCACGATGTGGAGAAGTGAGCCGTATCGCCCAGCCAATAGTTTTCCTGAGGTGGATATCGAACAGCGTCAAGCCGCGGAGCGGCGATATCTACGTAGCCCACGGCGTGAGCCGTGGGTTTTGATTCGAATGGATATTGAGCCGCGGAGCGGCGACATCTCGATTGGATCACGCATTCATGCAAACGACGGCGAATCCCGATCGCGAGATTCGAAATGCCGCCGCTTCGCGGCTGTTCTTTGGGCCGGCTTTTTCCCACGGCTCACGCCGTGGGCTAAATAGATTCCGCCGCTCCGCGGCTGTTGAGCGTCGAGCCAGGTTCCAGTGAATCGTCGCGCGCGAGAAGATCCATCGTGCGTCGGAGACCAACTTCCGGTGAGCTGGTCCCAAGTGCGCACATGACACGGTCAAGCAAGCGACCCCGCGGGCGTCTACGCGACATTCTCGGAGCTCACGCAGAAGCGGCCCTTGTTGGCCTTGCCGGCCAAGCCGGCATGAGTGCCGCTGACGCAGCACGACCCAAGTAGACATCCGAACCAGGGGTGCTCGCAAAAGCCACTCGCACCCCTGGCTACCTTCTTGAGCCGCTATCGCGGCATCGTAACGTCCAATCTCCAGTTGCCGGCGAAGCCGGCATGAGAGCCGTAGCCACCGGCTTCAGCCGGTGGTTTGCGAGCGTCTCCCCCGGCACGAGCCCGCTTCAGCGGGCGACAGAGAGTGTTCCCGTCGGCCACAAACCGCCCCGTTGCAAACAAACATGCGCCGTCCAGTGGTCACCGCCCGCCGTGCCAGGAGGAGCGCGCACGGTGGCAGAGTCAGCACGCGCCTCCGAAAAGCCAGCGCACGCGGAGCGAAGGGTCACCCATGTGCAAGGAAAGCCAGCGCGCTCGCATAAAAATGCAGCTCGCGTGTTGGATAAGTCAGCGCGCGAGGTGCTCTGGAGCACCTCGTGCTGTGGATGAAGCACCTCGCGCTGTGGAAAAGTCATCGTGCGAGGTGTCCGGAGCACCTCGCGCTGTGGATAACACAGCGTGATCTGTGGAAAAGTCAGCATGCGAGGTGCTCGGAGCACCGTGCGCTGTGGATAACTCAGCGTGATCTGTGGAAAAGTCAGCGTGATCTGTGGATAACTCAGCGTGATCTGTGGAAAAGTCAGCGTGCGAGGTGCTCGGAGCACCGCGCGAGGTGGAAAAGTCAGCGTGTGAGGTGCTCAGAGCACCATGCGAGGTGAAAAAGTCAGCGTACGAGGTGCTCAGCGCTCCGTGCGCGGTCAATTACCCAATGTGCACGCTGTCAAAGTCAGCGCGCGCGCCGGGAGAGGCAGCTCACGAGGCGCCGGAATCAGCGCGATCTGTGGAACTCATAGCTCTGGACCTGAATCCCTCTCGTATCGCCTAGAATTACTTCATGACACGAGGTTGCAAGACCCGGATCGACCCGCACCGGCGATGACCTTCCGCTGGCTCCACCTCTCCGACCTCCACTTCCGCGAAGACGAACGCTGGGACCGCCGTGCCACGCTCCAGGCGTTGATCGCCAAAGCCGGCGAGTTGAAGGCGAAGGGACTCGCTCCCGACCTCGTCTTCGTCACCGGCGACATCGCCTGGTCCGGCAAGCCGAAGGAGTACGAGCAGGCCACGCGCTTCTTCCACGAACTGAACAAGGTGCTGGCTCTCGATCCGAAGGACCGCTGGTTCCTCGTGCCTGGGAACCACGACGTCGATCGCAGCAGGATCAAAGCCGCGCATCGGGCCATCACCGCGTCGCTTCAGGATGAGGCAACGGTCGAGGAACTGCTGCTGCACGATCCCGACTCCCTGCGGTCGTTGTCGACGAGGCTCGAGGCCTACTACGCCTTCGCGGGCGATTTCCTCGGTGCCGCGCGCGCCTTGCAGACCGATCGTCCGTGGCGGACCGACGTGCGCGAATTTGACGGAGTGTCGATCGGCATCCTTCAGCTCAACTCGGCGTGGATCTCTGCGGGGGGAGAGGCGGATAACGCGAATCTCCTTGTTGGCGAGGCACAGGTGCGTGAGGCGCTCGACGCGACGCCTGACGCGTTTATCCGCATCGCCCTCATGCACCACCCGATGCGCAATCTTCGTGAGTTCGACGCCAACAGGGTCGAGTCGATTCTCGGAGCGAAGGGCGGTGCGGCGTTTCTGCTTCGGGGACATCTACATCTCAATCGCACGAAGATTCAGTACTCCCCAGACGGCCAGGTTCTCGAGATAGCCGCCGGCACGCTGTACACGGACGAGGCAAGCTGGCCGCGCGGCTTTCACCTGGGCGAGGTCGATCTCGGAAAAGGCGAGACGCGCATCCATCTTTTTCGCTACAGCGGCGAAGCGAGTGGCTTCTTCGCCCCCGACAACCTCACATACGTGAACGCGCCGGACGGTGTCTGCAAGATCAAGCTGCCCAAAGCATTTCGCCTTGGCGTCAAAGAGGCGACAGCGGTCAATGCGGTGTCAGAGGATCAAAGGATCAGTTTCACTGCCCGCTATCGCGCAGCCGCCGCCAACTACCACGGCCATGCCCGCTTCATAGGATTCCCGAATCAGGCAACGCGTCCGAACGCCCGTGTTAGCGACCTCTTTGTGCCGCTGAGGATGAAGTGGAGGGAACCAGCCTTCATTCGGAGCCAACCGGAATCGTGCACGACCGCCTGGATCGCGAACTACCTGCTTGGCCCACCGATTCGCCACCATGGGCGGCGCGTCGTCGTTCTCGGGGATCCTGGCTCCGGCAAGACCACGCTCTCGCGCTTTATGGTCATGCTCGCCGCC
>DATLWH010000015.1:0-5259 GCA_035576505.1 Thermoanaerobaculia bacterium
CCGCGGCGTGAGCACAGGAACGCGCACGAACAGGGGCCGCCGCAGTCCGAGTGCCGCCGCCGTGCGGAGCAGAATCTCGCGTCCGGAGAGGACCTCCGGCCCCGGCAGGTCGAATGCCGCCGGACCAGCGAGAGGAATCGCCAGCGCGCGCACGAGCGCGATGAGCACGTCGTCGATGGCGACCGGCTCGGTGCGCGAGTCGAGCCACCGCGGCAGGATCATGAACGGCAGCCGCACGGCCAGATCGCGCACGATGACATACGAGAGGCTGCCCGGGCCGACGATCATGCTCGCCCGCAGCTCGAGCACCGGCACCGCTGCGGAGCGCAGGATCTCGCCGACACGGGCGCGGCTCCGCAAATGCTCGGAAGCGGCGGAGCCTCTGGCCGGCAGCACGCCGCCGAGGTAAATGATGCGCGCGAGGCCGGCCGCGCGCGCGGATCGCGCGAACGTGCCGGCCGCCTCCGCCTCGCGCTCCGCGAAATCATGCGTCGCACCCATCTCGTGGACGAGGTAGAGGGCGGCCTCGCATCCGTCGAACGCGCGTTCGAGAGAGGCGGGATCACGGACGTCGCCCTGCACCCAGTCGCGATCCGGGAGCGCCGAGCGCGCCTTTCCGGCGTCGCGCGTCAGACATCGAACCGACCACCCGCTTTGCACGAGCGGCGGATGAACGCGGCGGCCGACAAAACCGCTCGCTCCGGTCAACAGCACGCTTGGCATGGTCCGCTCCTCCGGCATCGTACGACATCGGCGTGAGCGCCAATCGAAAGCGCCAGTTGGTTGGCCGATCGTGACTACAGACGAAGCAGGCGTCCCTGTGATGCAGAGGCGTGTCCGCCATCACACGGGATCGGTCCGCGCATCACGATCTGTCGCGAGTGGAGAGGAAGACGATGCAGGAGGAGAAATTCTCATGATCGCACTCAACGAAGGAGTCCTCGATCGAACGGTTCGCATCATCCTCGGAGCAATGCTGGTTCTGCTCGCGCTCACCATTCGCGGCGCCGGCTGGGCGTATCTCGGCCTGATCCCGCTGGTCACCGGCACGATCGGCTACTGCCCGCTCTACGCGCTGTTCGGCGTGAGCACTTACGAAGGAGGCCATCATGAATACCCATCTCTTTGAACGCATCCTCGTCCCGACGGACATGAGCGCCTTCAGCGATCTGGCGCTCCTGAGCTAACCCTTGAAGCTTGGGATGACGAAGGAGAACAACGATCCCCTTCCGACCTCGCTCGTCACCTCGATCATCCCCTGGTGGGCCTCGACGAACCCTTTGACGATGGCCAGGCCGAGACCGGCGCCGCCGCGGTGGCTCGATCGAACCTGCCAGAAACGGTCGAACAAGTGAGGCAGCTCCGCGGGAGAAATCCCGGGACCCGTGTCGGAGACGGAGAATCTGGCCTTCTCCTGATCACCCTGGACGGTCAGGCGCACAGTTCCCCGATCGGTGACGCGGATGGCGTTGCTGATGAGGTTTGAGAGGATCTGCAGGAGCCGGTTACGGTCGGCATACAGGGGCGGGACTCCGCCGGAGGCATCGACCTCGAAACAGATGCCTTTCTCTGCCGCCGCCGATTCGAACATCCGCCGCAGTTCCTCGATGACGCCGGCGGCCTCCACACGGCCGCGATCAACCGTGAAGCCTCCATCCTCGATCCGCGCCACATCGAGCAGATCGCCGACCAGCGATTGCATCTGGGCGCACGACGTCGCGATCATGGCCAGGAGCTCGCTTCGCTGCTCCTCGCCCGTTGTCATTTGAAGGAGCGCGGCGCTGGTTTTGATGATCGTCAGCGGATTTCTCAAGTCGTGCGCAACGATGGCCAGGACCTCGTCCCTCGATCGGATCCCCTTTTCGAGTGTTGCGATGGTTTCGGACTGCGGATCGTGTGGCCGCGCTGATACTTCGAGGCGGACGTCGTGCGGAGCAGGAATCATCTCTTCGCGATCGGCGAAGGTCGTGGAGCTTCCGCGAGGCCTTGGATTCATGGTTGTCGTGAGGATCTTGGACGTACCCACGCTCCCTTACGGACAGGATCGATCGCCGCACCGCAGGCGTCAGTGAGCCGGAGTGCACCGCTCCCGTGACAGGTGACACGTCGTGCTGTGCGAGCGGACGCGAGCGCTACGGCAGCCGCCGCTTCGTTACATTCCGTTACATGAGCGACATACGCAGGCAATCTTCATGGCCGACACTGCGCGGCGATGAAGAAGCTGATCTGGATTCTCGTCGTCGTCGCGATCGGCACCCTCGCCGCCATCGTCAGGGCGGCGTTGCCGCGGCCGGAAATACACGCCGAGGGCGAGGCCGCGGCCGTGCGGGTCCAACGGCGCGCGCCGGAGCCGGTGGTCAAGGCCAGCGGCGTGATCAAGCCGATGATCGGAGCCGAGGTGCGTGTCGGCGCGCGCGTCTCCGGCATCGTGCAGCGCCTCTATGTGCGCATCGGTGACGTCGTGGAGAAAGGGCAGCTTCTCGCGGAGCTCGACGATCGCGAGCTCGTGGCGCGCCGCAACCAGACGACGGCCTCGCTGAACCTGGCGGAAGCGAACCGCAGTTACGCACGAGCCGAGCTGGCGCGCATGCGCAGCCTCTCCGCGGAACGGCTCATCGCGCCGAGCAGTCTCGATCTGGCCGAGCAGGCCTACGAGGTGGCGAGGCAGCAGAGCAAGAGCGCCCAGGCCGGCGTCGACGAGGCGGTGACGCAACTGGGATATGCGCGCATCGTCGCGCCGATCGCCGGCGTCGTCTCGGCCGTGTCGACGCAGGAGGGCGAGACCGTGGCGGCGAGCTTTGCCGCACCGACGTTCGTGACTCTGCTCGATCTGACCCGGCTCGAAGTGTGGGCCTACGTCGATGAGACCGACATCGGGCGCATTCGCGTCGGCCAGCCGGCGCGCTTCACGGTCGACACGTACTCCGATCACGAGTTCGAAGGGCGTGTCACCTCGATCCATCCGCAGGCCGAGATTCGCGACAACGTCATCAACTACGTCGCGGTGGTGACGTTCGAGCCGCCGCGCGACCGCGTCCTCCGCCCGGAGATGACGGTCATGGTGCGCATCGAAACGAACGAAAGGAGCACTCGATGATCGAGCTGCAGAACGTACACAAGACGTACAGGAGGCCAACGGGCGAGGCGGTCAAGGCGTTGGATGGCGTTTCGCTGCACATCGCCCGCGGCGAGCTCGTGGCCATCGCCGGCGCCTCCGGCTCCGGCAAGTCGACGCTGATGAACATCCTCGGCCTTCTCGACCGGCCGGGAGAGGGAAGCTATCGGTTCAGCGGAGAGGACGTCGCCCATCTCGACGTGAACGAGCAGGCCCGCGTGCGCAACGAGCGCATCGGATTCGTCTTCCAGACCTTTCATCTCTTGCCCAGAACGAGTGCGCTCGAGAACGTCGAACTGCCGCTGGTCTACTCCGATCGCCACTCCATCGGCGGTCTTGGGCGGAAGGCGCTGGAGGCGGTCGGCCTCGGCGACCGCATGCATCACACGCCGGCCGAGCTGTCCGGCGGACAGCAGCAGCGCGTGGCCATCGCCCGGGCACTGGTCAACGAGCCCGATCTGCTGCTGGCCGACGAGCCCACCGGCAATCTCGATCCGCGCGCGGCGCGTGACGTCATGGCCATCTTTCAGGAGTTGAACCGCTCCGGACGGACGATCGTGATCGTCACCCACGATGCGGAGATGGCCGCGCATTGCAATCGCATCGCCCGCATCGAGAACGGCTGCATCGTTTCCGACGAACCGGTGGAGGCTCCGAAGCGCACATTGCAGGAGACGGCATGAAAACGACGCGCATGTTCCGCCACAGCGTCCGGACGTTAGGCCGCTACAAGCTTCGCAGCGCCTTCATGATGCTGGGCACGTTCCTCGGCATCGCCTCGCTCACGATCGTGGTCTCGGTCGGGAAAGGGGCGGAGCGGAAGATGCTGGCCACGATCCGGCAGCTTTTCGGTACCTCGTCGATCCTGGTCATGGCCCGCGGCACGCAGTTCATGGGCGGACCGCGGGCGGACGCGGCGCGGTTGACGATGGACGACATCGCCGCCATCGCGGCGGAGTTGCCGCAGATCGAGGTCTGGGACCCGCAGCAGGCCATTCCCGATGAGCCGGTGCGGCGCGGCGATGCCGCGACGACCGCGCGCGTTCTGGGGCAGTCCGAGCGTTTCCAGCGTGCCTGGGATCGCGGCGTGACCCGCGGTGAGTCCTTCGACGCTTCGGCGGTGAACGCCTCCGCGCGCGTGGCCATGATCGGCGAGACCGTGGCCAGGAGACTGTTCGGCGCCCAGGATCCGATCGGTGGTGAGGTTCTGATCGGATCGGTGCCGTTCCGCGTGATCGGCGTCCTCCAGCCATTCGGAACGGACCTTCACGGCATGGACCGCGACAACGAGATCGTCGTGCCGATCTCCACGCTGATGCGCCGGGTGATGAACGTCGATACGATCGCCGCGGCGAAGCTGATCGTCAACGACCGCGCCAGTGTGGCCGCCAACGCGGCCGAGCTCCGCAAGATCCTGCGGGAGCGGCACGCCATCCCGGCGGGGCGGCCGGACGACTTCACGCTCCTCACCGCCGTTCAGATTCAAAAGACTCTGGCAAAGGTCAGGCGCGTGCTGTTCCTCTACCTGCCGCTCGTTGCGGGCGTCGTGCTGCTCGTCGGCGCGATCGTGGCGGCAGCGCTGATGCTGTCGGCCGTGAGCGAGCGCGTCGGAGAGATCGGCCTGCGGCGCGCGGTCGGGGCCCGGGCCGGAGACATCCGGCTGCAGTTTCTCATCGAGACGGCCATCACCACGCTCATCGGCGGTGCCGCTGGTGTCATCGCCGGATATGCCGGCGCGCAGATGCTCGCCACGCGATTCCATCTCGGCGAGGTCTTTTCGTGGCCCGCGGTGCTCCTCGGTCTCGCTCTCTCGATCGCCACGGGACTCCTGGCAGGCGTCGTTCCTGCGCGGCGCGCCGCGGCATTGCAGCCGGCCGACGCACTGCGATGAAGATCCGCCGCAGCGCCGGCCTCTCGCTACGGGCGCTCTTCGCGCACAAGCTCCGGGCCATGCTGGCCTTGTCGAGCGTCGGGATCGGCGTTGCGGCGCTGGTCCTGACGAGCGCCATCGGCGCCGGCGCGCAGAAAGAAGTGCTGCGCAGCCTGGAGAACATGGGCACGAACCTTCTCGTAGTGCGGCCGGCGCGCGTGAAGAAACTGACCGCGAGAAAGAACATCCGAGGAGCGGTGACCACGCTTCGCGT
>DATLWH010000016.1:0-2006 GCA_035576505.1 Thermoanaerobaculia bacterium
ATTCGGCCAAGTACGCGTCCGGCTTCTACGGGCCGTTCCGCGAAGCGGCCGAGTCGGCGCCGCAATTCGGCGACAGGCGCAGCTACCAGATGGACCCGGCCAACATCCGTGAGGCCATCCGGGAGATGGAGCTCGACGTCGCGGAAGGGGCCGACATGATCATGGTCAAGCCGGCGCTGTCGTACCTGGACGTGATCCGCGCCGCGCGGGAGAACTTCGACCTGCCGGTTGCGGCATACAACGTCAGCGGCGAGTACTCGATGGTGAAAGCGGCGGCGGAACGCGGCTGGATCGACGGCCCGCGCGTGATGAACGAGATCCTGACTTCGATCAAACGCGCCGGGGCGGATCTGATCATCACGTACCACGCGCTGGAGTTTGCGTCGCAGCGCGGGTGAGGGGCGGTTCTGCGCTTCTCGAGCATTGCGACAATGCCCGCGTTCGGCGCGCAGTTCAGCCGCACCAGACGGCGCTGACGGCGTCGGGGTGATCGAGCAGGTAGCCGTCGTCCTCGGCGTCGAAGGCGATGATGGCGCCGTCGAGGCGGGAGGCGGACATGTCGTCGAGGGCGACGCGGATGCCGCTCACTTCGACGACCTGGTCGCCGTCGATCGGTCCTTCCGCGTAGGCGAGGCGATAGCCGCTGCCGCCGCATCCGGTGGTGAAGGCGATGCGGAGGACGCGGCCGTCGAGGTCGCGCTGGAGATGCTGTGCCGCGGTCTGGGAGATCGAAAGGTTCATGATGACGTTGCGGGGCCGCGCACGAGCCGGGCTTCGGCATCCTCGCGCTTGAACCAATCGCGATCGAGCTTCGTCAATTCCAGCTCGCGCTCCAGCTCGACGATGTGGGAGCGCTTGGATGCGCCGAGGTAGACCACGAACCCGCGATCGATCACGGTCGCCCCGCGGCCGAGCTCGGCCAGCTTGCGCTCCATCGTCCGCTCGCGGGCGATGAGGAACTCGGTGGTCTCGCGGTAGGAGAGATCGCCCTCCAGGATGTCCGAAAAGGCCAGGTCGCTGGCCAGCGTCACGCGGCTTCGGGCGGTGCCGCTGGCGGCGACCTTCATCTCGATCAGATCGCGCGTGGCGCGCTCGTCGGCTGCGAACTGCTTGAACATGTTCGCGGTCAGCGGATTGGCCAGGTTTTCCGCCAGCTTCTCGAACGTCTTGTACGCCTCGATGGTGTACTGGAAGAGCATGTTGAGTTGCTGGCTGGTAAGGAGGGCGGGGGTTTCGGTTGTCGTTGTCATCTGTGCCTCGTTCGGGGGTCGGGAGTCGGGTGTCGGGAGTCGGAGAGAACCTGATCTCCGACCCCCGACCCCCGACTCCCGACCCCCTGCTTCACTCTATCTTCGCCACTTTCAAAATCACATCGCCGATCAGCTTCGACTGGCAGGAGAGCCGGTACGGTGCTTCGAGCTCTTTATAGGTTTCGTCCGGTGTCGGCGGCGTGAGGTTATCCCAGCCGTCGATGACTTCCACTCTGCACGTCCCGCAGGCACCGTCGCCGCCGCAGACGTGACTGACATGCACATCCATCGCGCCGGCGCAGGTGAGGAGCGTGGACCCCGCGGGAAACTCCGCCGCCTTTCCTTCATCGACGAATATGACCCGCGGCATGGTGGCGGGCGATTCTAACGTAGGTCGGACTCTCAGTCCGACCGTTACTCGACAGTGTCGGACTGGAGAGTCCGACCTACGTATGCACCGCCCGATGCGCCATGTACGAGCTTCGTACGAGCGGCGCGGACTCGACGTGATGAAAGCCGAGGGCCTTCGCGTTTGCTCCGAGCGCCGCGAACTCTTCGGGGGTGTAGTAGCGGCGCACCGGATGGTGGTTGCCGGTTGGCGCGAGGTACTGGCCGAAGGTAACGATGTCGACGCCCGCGTCGCGGAGGTCGGCCGCGACTGCCATCACCTCGTCTTCGGTCTCACCGAGACCGAGCATGAGCGACGACTTGGTCAACATCCTGCCGGTGCGCTCCTCGGAGGCCCAGCGCAGCACG
>DATLWH010000017.1:0-27655 GCA_035576505.1 Thermoanaerobaculia bacterium
TTCCGCAAGATGCGGCTTGCAACGGAACGCCTCCGCGCGTAGGATGCCGCCTTCCCGGAAATGTCAGCAGTCGGCGGCTGTCCAACCGCCGCCGAACCAGGGGTCCAAAGTGCCGTTAGCCGATGCCGAAGGTTCTTTTCGCGGTCCAGCCTCGTCAGCTCGGAAGCCGCCCGATGCGGCGAACCGGTGCGGCTGTTCAAATCGTTGAATCGCGCGACTTGCCGAATACCGCCGTCAACAAATCGAAGTCCTTATTGCACAAGCACTTGAGGTCCAAGGCTCCATTTGCATAAATAGGTTCATCGCGTGCAGTGATCGAGGCAGTCCAACGGTAACTTTTTCGAGGGAAAATCGAGGAGGAACGATGAAGCTACAACGATTTACGATCTGTTTCTTCCTGCTGCTCCTGGTTGCGGCCGGCGCATTCGCGCAGGGCACGACTGGGGCGTTGACCGGCACGGTCACGCAAGCAGGAACCAACCTCCCGGGAGTGACGGTGACGGTCAAGTCTCCGGTACTGCAGGGAACCCGTACCACGGTCACGAATGAGCAGGGCGACTACAGTTTCTCCGCCATTCCGCCCGGTAAGTATCAAGTCACGTTCGCGCTGTCCGGCATGGCGGACGTCGTCAAGAACGCGCAGGTCAACCTCGTCGACACCACGCGCCTCGACGCGGACATGAAGGTGGCGGCAGTCACCGAGGCCATCACCGTCACGGCCAATCAGGCGACCGTGATGGAGACGCCGCAGATCCAGTCGAACTTCAAGCAGGCTACGGTCAATCAGCTGCCGATGGCCCGCAACCCGGCCGCCCAGGCCGCGCTCGCGCCCGGCGTTACCACCGGTGTGAACGGCAACACCATCTCCGGGGCAATGTCGTACGACAACCTCTACCTCGTAAACGGCGCCGTCGTGAACGAGAACCTTCGCGGCCAGCCGCACGCCCTCTACATCGAGGACGCCATCCAGGAGACGGCCGTCATCACCGGCGGCATCTCGGCCGAATTCGGCCGGTTCACCGGCGGCATCGTCTCGGCGATCACGAAGTCGGGCGGCAATGAGTTCAGCGGCTCGGCCCGCGACTCGCTCGACAATCCGAAGTGGACGGCAAAGAGCGTTCCCACTCAGCAAACCCCGGTCGACCATACCAACAATACGTATGAAGAAACCCTCGGCGGACGCATCATCCGCGATCGTCTGTGGTTCTTCGTGGCCAGCCGCCAGGCCAAACTTCAAACGTCGTCCAACCTGGTCGCGGTCTCGACGTTGCCGAACCCGGCCATCGGCGCATATACAATCTCCACCAGCCAGCCACGCGACGAGTACAAGGTCACCGCGAACCTCACGCAGAAGCACTCGATCGTCGGGTCATACCTGACCAACAACATCCAGAGCGACAAGAACTGCCAGATCGGCTGCCTCGACCTCCGCTCCATCAACGACGCTGGCGTCAAGAACCCGAACAACTTCAAGACGCTGCACTACAACGGCGTCATCACGAACAACTTCCTGCTCGAAGGTGATTGGGCGAAGAAGTACTTCGCGTTCGTCGGCTTCGGCGGCAACACCCCCGCGCATCAGGCCAACCCCACGGCGGCATACCTCGCCGAGGGTAGCCCGATCATCGACCAGCTCGTCACCGGCGTCACCGCCAACGCTCCGTACTTCTGCGGAAGCTGCGGCGCTGAGCTGCGCAACAACAAGGAATGGGAGCTCAAGGGCCGTTACTTCCTCGGCACGAAGTCGCTGGGCACCCACAACGTGGTCGTCGGCTACGACAATTGGGCGGAACAACGCCTCTCGAACAACTTCCAGTCGCCCACCGACTTCCGCTACGACATCCGCACGAATGTGCCCAAGCAGCTGGCGGACGGCACCGTGCAGATCTCCCTGGGAAACACCGACCGCTTTGTCTGGTTTCCGATTGCGTTTTCTTCGCTCGGCTCGAATCTCAAGACCAACTCGGCGTTCCTCAACGACAAGTGGGACCTCAACCAGCACTTCACGTTCAACCTGGGAGCCCGTTACGATAAGAACGATGCCTCGGACAGCGCAGGCCATGGCATTTCCAAGGACAGCGCCTTCAGTCCGCGCCTCGGCATCATCTTCGACGTATTCGGCAACGGGCGCCTGCGCCTCGATGCGAACTACGGCGAGTATGTCGGTCGCCTCGCAGAGACCGTGTCCGGGTCATCCTCAGCCGGCGGCAATCCTGCCACCTTCCAATTCGTGTACGGTGGACCGACCACGCCCTACGAGGACTCGCGCGTCGCTCTCCAGACCGCATTCCAGTGGTTCCTCGACAACGGGTTCACGAACCGCGGGCCCTTCTCCGCAAGCATCCCGGGATTGAACACGCTCCTGGTGAGCTCCGGCATCACATCACCAAACGTAAGAGAGATCACGGTAGGCGCCGGCACACAGATCGGCAAGGGGTACTTCCGAGCCGATTACATCAATCGTGACTGGCGCGATTTCTACGCGCAGTTCGACGTCCCGGGCTCGACTGTCGTCACGAATCCCGTGAACGGCGGTACCTCGAACATCAATCTCATTGGCAACTCCGACGTACCGGTGCGCAAGTACTGGGGCGCGCAGTTCCAGGGTCAGTACACGCTTCCGGCAGGATTCGGTGTGGGCGGCAACTACACCTATTCGAAGCTCACCGGCAACGTGGAAGGCGAAACGACCGGTTCGGGTCCGGTGACCTTCGCCGGCACAAGCGTGGCCTTCAAGGAGTTCCAGAACTTCAGCTCCAATGCTCCTGTCGGGTTCCTCGCAGCCGATCAGCGCCACAAACTTCACCTGTTTGGTACCTACGACCTCGCAACCCGCATCGGACACTTCAACCTCGGCGTGATCGAGCGCTACGAATCGGGCACTCCCTTCTCGGCATCCGGCACGATCACAATTACGCCGCAGATGCTCTGCTCGGGTGGAGCGACGCCACTGGCTGGAACGACGCCTTCGACTGCCGCGCTGTGTCCGAATGGCAGTGCAACCATCTACCCCGATGGCTCGCCACGCGATCCGAACCATCAATACGCGCCAATCAACGGCAGCGTGGCCACGAACAACTCGAACCAGGTCGGCCTGGCGACGGTCGGCTACTTCTTCAGCCCACGCGGTGCATTCCGCTGGAACAGCGTCATCTCCACCGACACCGCTCTGAACTACGAGCTTCCGATTCGCAACTTCGCCTTCTTCGCCAAGGCCGAGGTCCGGAACGTGTTCAACCACCGCGCAAATATCGGTGGCAATACGACGGTCTTCACGAACCAGAACGCCGGCCACGGTCTGGCTGCCTTCAACCCGTTCACGCAGACGCCGATTCAGTGTCCGACAGGCGCCACTGCAGCCACATGCACCTCGCTGGGCGCCAACTACCAGCTTGGTAACTCGTTCGGTCAGTCCACCGGTACTGCAACAACCTTCTCGCAGAACGGCAACTACCAGCTTCCGCGCACGTACCTCTACTCGGTCGGCGCGCGCTTCTAGTCACCGCTACCTCGTTTGTAACGAAAGCCCCGGCTTCGGCCGGGGCTTTTTTTTGCCTCTCAGTGCGGCAGCCCGAAGAGGTAGTAAACCGTGCAGAGCAGCGCCAGCACGATCGAGCCGCCGCTGATCTCGCGCGGCCGTCCCGCCAGAAGCTTCATCAACGGATAGAGCACGAGACCCGCCGTCAGTCCGTTGGCGATGTTGTACGTGAAGACCATCATGGCGATCGTGGCGAACGCCGGGACCAGCTCGGTGAGATCGTCGAAATCGATCTTGCGCACCGACTCGAGCATCAGCGCACCGACGGCGATGAGCGCCGGACCGTAGGCGAAGCGGAGCTGCTGCAGCGGCTCGACGAGCGGGACGAAGAAGAGCGACAGCGCGAAGAGAAGGCCCGTCGTGATGGCTGCTACGCCCGTCCGCGCTCCCTCGCGGATACCAACGGCCGACTCGATGTAGGCGCCGCTCGTCGACGTGCCGAGGAGTCCGCTGATGCAGCAGGAGACGGCATCGACCGTCATCGGCTTCTCGATCTCGGGAAAGTTCCCTTGCGCATCGAGCATCCCGCCGGCGGCTCCGACGCCGACGAGAGTGCCGAGCGTGTCGAGGAAGCTCATGAGAAACAGCGTGAGCAGGATCGGGAGAAAGGACAGGCGCAGCACCCCTCGGATGTCGAGCTGCAGCGCGATCGGAGCAAGGCTGTAATCACCCGTGAACGGCATGGCAAAGAGCGCGTGAGGGGCGTGCCCGAAGCCGAGGAGGATTCCGGCGACGGCGGTGACGACGATGCCGATGAGAATCGCCCCGCGCACCCGCAAGCGCATCAACGCCATCATCACGACGAAGCCGCCGATGGCCAGGAGCACTTGCGGGCTGTGCAGGTTGCCGATCTTCACCGGGACGCCCGTCCCGCTTTCGACGATGCCGGTCTCGGTCAGCCCGATGAAGGCGAGAAACAGACCGATGCCGGCGGCGAAACTGAACTTCAGGCTCTGCGAGATCGATTTCGCCAGCCACCCGCGCAGGCCGACGAGCGTGATCACCAGAAACAGCACGCCGCTGACGAAGACCGATCCGAGCCGCTGCTGCCAGGTGATCCCTAACGCCGCCAAGCCGTACGCGATGAAGGCGTTCTCGCCCATGTACGGCGCCACGGCGATGGGCCGCTTCGCGTAGAGGCCCATGAGGATCGAACCAACGGCGGCGACGACGATCGTGGCCACGGTGCTGGCCCCCACGGGCAGCCCCGCTGCTTTCAGGATGGCTGGATTGACGACGATGATGTAGGCCATGGCGACGAAGGTCGTCGCCCCGCCGAGGATGTCGTTTCGCATGAGAGATTATTGCGCGGCTGCCGATCGAAGCCAGGACCGGAGCCGCCCGCCGATGAACGCTTGCGTTCCTGACTGCTGGGGAGTATCCCTTCAAGAAAGTCGCGGGGCGAAGTCAAGAAAGTCGCAGGGCGACGCTTCCCAATGGAACCGACAACGGACAACCAACAACGCGGTGAAGCCGCCGTTAGTCAGCCAGGATCCACGCCAGCGCCGCGATCGCGGCGGTGTCCTGCGCCAGCTCCTTCGGATCGACCTTGTCGAGCGTGTCGGCGTTGGTGTGGTGGTAGTCGAAATAGTGGAGCGGCTCCGGGACGAGGCCGAAGCCCGGCACTCCCGCCGTGGTCAGCGGATCGATGTCGGCTCCTGCTTCATCGGCCACCTCGAAACGGTTCGACGACACCGCCGCCAGCGGCTTGGTCCGCGCTTCCAGAGACGTCAGCGCATCGCCCTTCAGCGTCGTCGTAAAGCCCGTCGGCGCCGCTCCGCCGGCATCCGTCTCGATCGCCGCTATATGTTTTTCTTTCCCATGATCCCTGGCGTACTGTTGCCCGCCGCGGAGACCGTTCTCTTCGTTCATGAACAGGACGGCTCGGATCGTACGTCGAGGATGGAGGTTCATCTCCTTCAGCAGACGCATCGTCTCCATCACCATGGCCAACCCCGAACCGTCGTCGATGGCGCCGGTTGCCAGGTCCCACGAATCGAGGTGCGCACCGATGAGGACGATCTCCTCCGGCCTCTCGCTCCCCCGCAACTCGGCGATCACGTTGGCCGAGTTGACATCCGGCAGCGTCTTGGGCGTCAGCACCATGTGCATCCGGACGCGCTTGCCGCGCGCCAGAAGGCGATGCACGAGCATGGCGTCTTCCGCGGTCATCGCGGCGGCCGGGATTTTCGGCTGCTTCGGATCGTAACGAAGAGCACCCGTGTGCGGGGTGCGCAGCGACGCCGATCCCACCGAGCGGATCACGATCGCCTTCGCCCCGTACTCCGCGGCTCTGCTGGCGCCGGCGCCACGAAAGGCCACGGCGATGCGATAGGCCTCGAAGGCGCGGTGCGCGCGCACCAGGTCCATGTCCATCGGGTTGTTGTAGAAGACGATCTTGCCCCGCAGCTTGGCCGTCCCCAGCGTCTTGAGGTCATCGAAAGAGTCGACCTCGATCACGTCGGCCGTAATACCTGACGCCGGCGTGGCCACACTGCCGCCGATCGCCGTGAGCACGATCTGCTGATTCGCGGCTGACAGCAGTTGCGCCTCTTCCCGCCCGCGCACCCAATGAGGCACCTTCACCGGCTCGTTCGACACCGGAATGCCCCACTCGCGGAACTGCTGCGTCGTCCACGTCACCGCCAGCGCCGCCCCTTTCGACCCCGTGAGCCTGGCGCCGATGTCATCGGTGATATGGCTCAGCGTCTCGTACGCGCGCGACGTCTGCAGCTCGCGGGCGATGATCGTGTCGGCGGTGGATTGGGCGAACGCGGGAATGGCAACGAGCAGCGGAAGAAAGCGAATGAGCGTCTTCATTGCCGCGAAGTTTAGCGTGCATTTCCCGGTTCCTGCCGTGCCTGCGGCGGCAGCCAGGACCGATGTGGCACAGACACTCTTGTCTGTGCCCCGGCCGGAGCCGCCACGCCTGAGGGTTTGCCATCTTGAATCGCGGCAAGACCACGACACAGACAAGAGTGTCTGTGCCACATCGATCGCGGAATCTACACTTCTTCCGTGTCGATCTGCGCCCGCTGCAGCGCACCCGAATAGTCGACATAGATCGACTTCCATTCGCTGAAGACATCGATGCCGGCGATGCCCGCTTCGCGATGGCCGTTGCCGGTCTGCTTCGTGCCGCCGAACGGCAGGTGCACCTCGGCGCCGATCGTCGGTGCGTTGACGTAGAAGATCCCCGTGTACATGTCGCGCATGGCCACGAAGGCCTTGTTGATGTCGCGGGTGTAGATGGACGACGACAGACCGTACTTCACACCGTTGCCGATGCTGACGGCCTCTTCCAGCGAGTCGCATCGCATCACCGCCGTGACCGGCCCGAAGATCTCCTCCTGCGCGATGCGCATCTGCGGGGTGACGTTGGCGAAGACGGTCGGCTGGTGGAAGTGACCCTTGCCGTAGCTCCCCTCGGTCAGCGTCGCGCCGCCGGCCGTGACGGTCGCCCCTTCGTCCTTACCGATCTTCACGTACTTGGCGATGGTGGCGATCTGCGACGCGGAGATATTCGGCCCCATGTCGATCTGCGGATCGAGACCGTCGCCGACGCGCAGCGCACGCGCGCGCGCAGAGAGTTTCTCGACGAACTCGTCGTAGACTTTGCGATGCGCGACGATGCGCGATGCCGCCGTGCAGCGCTGACCGGCAGTGCCGAAGGCTCCCCATAACGCGCCGTCGACGGCCAGGTCGACGTCGGCGTCATCCATCACCAGGATCACGTTCTTGCCACCCATCTCCAGATGGACGTGCTTGAACTGCGGCGCACAGGCGATGGAGATGTCGCGGCCGACGTCGGTCGACCCGGTGAAGGAAATCACCGCCACCCTCGGATGCGTCAGCATCGGCTCGCCGACCGCTTTTCCGCCGCCGGTGACGACGTTGAATACTCCCTTGGGCAGCCCGGCCTCTTCGAAGGCCTCGGCCAGCATGACCACCGACAGCGGCGTCTGCGAGGCAGGCTTGATCACCACGGTATTGCCGCAGATCAGCGCCGCCATCGACTTCCAGGCCGGGATGGCGATCGGAAAGTTCCAGGGCGTGATGAGCCCGGCCACGCCGAGGGGCATGCGCACTGCCATGTTGAACTTATTCGGCAGTTCCGAGGGGGTCGTCACGCCGTGCAGACGGCGCCCTTCACCGGCCATCAGGAAGGCCATGTCGATCGCTTCCTGCACATCGCCGCGCGTCTCCTGCAGCACCTTCCCCATCTCGCGCGTCATCTCCCGGGCGATCGCTTCCTTGTCGCGCTTGAGGATGTTGCCGGTGGCGTAGAGGTAGTCGGCGCGGAGCGGCGCAGGCGTGAGCCGCCACGGGTGAAACGCGCGGTCCGCGGCGTCGACCGCCGCATGGAGATCATCTGCATTCGACTCCTGGAATGTTCCGATGAGGTCATCGTCATCGGCCGGATTCCGGTTCTCGAACGACTTGCCACTCGATGACGCAACCCACTTGCCGTCGATGTAGTTCTTGTAGTCGCGCCTCTCGCGCAAACCGTCAGTGGACATGGTGCCTCCGGAGTGAAACTAGAAACCAGAAACTAGAAACCAGAATTAGTCCTTTCTAGCTTCTGGTTTCTGGTTTCTGGTTTCCGTTACTTCCTCGCGGCCGCGGCGTCGCCCTGCGAAGCCGGCTTGGCAGATCCCATATCCACCGACCCGCGGAAGCGTGCCCCTTCGGCCACGACGATCTTCGGCGCCTTGATGTTGCCGTCGACGGTGGCGCTGGCGACCAGTTCCACCTTGTCATCCGCGGAGATGTCGCCGGTCAGCTTCCCTTCCACCGTCACGTTCTTGGCGTGTACCGTCGCTTCGATACGCGCCTTCGCACCGATGCGAAGCTCGCCGCCGAGGTTGATCTTGCCGCGAACCGTCCCCTCGATCAGGACCGGTTCGGAGCCGGTGACCGTCCCGTCGATGGTTACATTCGGGCCGAAAAAAGTACCGTTATGAGCGACCTGCAGCTCTGTGCCGCGGGCCTGAGGAATCGTCTCTTTCGATGAAAAAAGCGCCATGGGGCCGGAAGCATAGCAGAGGTCTTCTGAAGCGCGTGGCGCGCCACTTCGTCACGAATCGGTAGCGCCCGGTAAAGCCGTGTGCGTACGCCGGAACGCTGCATTACACTGCGCGCGCCATTCAACGCCCGGTGAATCGGGGCGTAAGGTGCCCGGAGGGAGTACAAAGCGTGAGACGTTTTGCAGTGATACTGACGATTGCTGCCTTGGCAGCGTGCAAAGGCAGTGGCAACAAGAACGAACAATACCGGACGGAAAAAGTCGACCGCGGCGCGATCACGATGACGGTGACCGCGACCGGCACGCTGTCCGCCGTCACGACGGTCCAGGTCGGAAGCCAGGTTTCAGGCGTCATCGCGCGCCTCTACGTCGACTTCAACAGCCGCGTGAAGAACGGCCAGCTCCTCGCCGAGCTCGATCCGACACCGTTTCAGCAGACGGTGGAACAGCGTCAGGCCGACCTCACCAAGGCGCGCGTCGACGCCGCCAATGCGAAGATCACCTTCGAACGCTCGTCGCGTCTGGTGAAGGCAGGCCTCTCGCCGCAGTCAGATCTCGACTCCGCGAAGGCCGCGTATGAGGGGGCCAACGCACAGGTGCAGCAGACCACGGCCGCTCTCAACCAGTCGCTGACGAACCTGAAGTACACCAAGATCATCTCGCCCATCGACGGCATCGTCGTCGACCGTCAGTACGACGTCGGCCAGACGGTGGCGGCATCGTTTCAGGCGCCGACCCTCTTTTCCATCGCACAGGACCTGACGAAGATGCAGGTACAGGCCGACGTCGACCAGTCCGACATCGGCCGAATCGCCATCGGCCAGACGGCGCGCTTCACCGTCGACTCCTATCCTGATCAGGAGTTCCGCGGCCGCATCTCGCAGATCCGGCTCAACGCCACAGTCACCCAGAACGTCGTCACGTATCCGGTCATCATCGAAGTACCCAATCCGGACGAGAAACTCCGCCCGAAGATGACGGCCAACGTCACGATCGACGTCGCCACCGTTCAGGACGTGCTTCGCATTGCAAACGGGGCGCTCCGGTTCAAGCCGGACACCGCCGTGCTAGGCGCCGCGCCTTCAACGACTGCGGGCGGCGCCGCCCGCGGGAACGCGCAGACCGCCACCACCTCCGGCGGACCCAGTCCCGAACAGCGGGCCGCTCGCATGGGCAACCGCATGCGAGGGGTCGGCGGCGCAGCCGGCGCACTCGGAGCGCCGCCGCCGGCACGCCGGCGTCCGCAGACCATCTACGTTCTCGGCGCTGACAACAAGATCAAAGCATCCGAGATCCGCACCGGCATCACGGACGGCCACTTCACGCAGATCGTTTCGGGCGATCTGAAGGTTGGCGACAACGTGATCGTCGGCCTGGCCACATCCAAGGTCGACTCGAATCCTCCTCCCGGCAGCAGCCCGATGGGCGGACGTCCGGGCGGCGGCAGAGGTGGGCGGTAGTGCCGAAAAAGGTCATCGAGATCCAGGGTCTCACCAAGATCTACACGATGGGTGAGGTCGAAGTCCGCGCACTGGCGGGCGTCGACCTTCTCGTCGATGAAGGCGAATTCATCGCGGTCATGGGCCCATCCGGCTCCGGCAAATCGACTCTGATGAACATCCTCGGCTGCCTCGACCGGCCCACTTCAGGGACCTATCTGCTGGACGGCATCGATGTCTCCACGCTCAATCGCGACGAGCGCGCCGTCATCCGCAACGCCAAGATCGGCTTCGTTTTCCAGAGCTTCAACCTGTTGCCGCGCACCTCGGCCGCGGAGAACGTCGAGCTGCCACTCATCTACGGCGACCTCGGCTGGTCGCGCGAGAAACGCCGTAAGGCGGCCATGGATGCCCTCAAACGTGTCGGCCTTCAGGGGCGTGAGCACAGCCATTCTTCGCAACTCTCCGGCGGTCAGCAGCAGCGCGTGGCCATCGCCCGAGCTCTGGTGACCGACCCGGCCATGCTCCTGGCGGACGAGCCGACCGGAAACCTCGACTCGCGTACCTCCGAGGAGATCATGGGCATCTTTCAGTCACTCAATGACAGCGGAAAGACCGTTGTGCTCATCACACACGAGCCGGACATCGCCCAGCATGCCAGACGCGTGGTCACCGTGCGCGACGGCCTGATCCAGCACGACGAAACGGTCCAGCAGCGCCGCGTCGACATTCGCGGCATCGCACCGCCCGTCCCCCCCGTCGCCGCGGAGGCAACCCCATGAAAAGCTCGCTCCTGCGCATCAGCAACATCACGTTCGTCGGCCTCCGTGCCATCGCCCGCAACAAGATGCGCTCGTTCCTGACCGCCCTCGGCATCATCATCGGCGTCGGCTGCGTGATCGCCGTCGTGGCCATCGGAAACGGAGCCACCAAGTCGGTGGAGGCCACGATCAACTCCCTCGGCACGAACTACATCATGCTCTTTCCCGGCGCTACGACCTCCAGCGGCGCGCGCATGTTCACCGGCAACTCCACCCTCACTGCCGACGACGCCGATGCCATCAAGGCAGAGTGTCCGGCGGTCGCCTACGTCGCACCCACCGTACGTGCCAGCGCGCAGATCGTGGCCGGAGAGCTGAACTGGGGAACCTCCATTCAGGGTGTGAGCGTCGACTACCCGCTCATCCGCTCCTGGAACGTGTCGGACGGAACCTTCTTCACCGATCAGGACGTGAAGAGCGCCTCGAAGGTCTGCGTCCTCGGCAACACCGTGGCCGAAAACCTTTTCCCTGAAGGTCAGGCCGTCGGCCAGATCGTCCGGATCAAGAACGTCCCCTTCAAAGTCGAAGGCGTTCTCGAGAAAAAGGGCGGCAACATGATGGGCCAGGACCAGGACGACACCGTCATCGCTCCCTATACGACGGTCATGAAGCGCCTCTCCGGAAAAACGAAGATCGACATGCTGCAGATCTCAGCGGTCTCGGCAGGCCAGGTGCAGGAAGCGATGAACGAGATCGACGGCGTTCTTCGTCAGCGCCATCGCATCCCTCCCAACGGCGACGCCGACTTTCAGATGCGCTCGCAGGAGGAGATCGCCCAGGCCCAGACGCAGCAGACCGGAATCCTGCGCATGCTGCTCCTCTGCATCGCCGCGATCTCGCTCCTCGTCGGCGGCATCGGCATCATGAACATCATGCTGGTATCCGTCACGGAGCGGACGCGCGAGATCGGCATCCGCATGGCCATCGGCGCCAAAGGACGGCACGTGTTGCTGCAGTTCCTGTTCGAGGCGGTGACGCTTGCCATCGTCGGAGGAGCTCTGGGAATCGCCCTCGGTGTCGGCGCATCTCTGGCCGTCAAGCACTTCCTGCAATGGCCGATCGTCGTAACACCGACCTCCGTCGCTCTCTCGTTCGGCGTGGCCGCCTTCGTCGGCATCTTTTTCGGCTACTACCCGGCCCGCAAGGCCGCAAAGCTCGACCCGATCGACGCGCTGCGATACGAATAGCGGCCGCGACAAGCGCCGGTCGGACAAACGTAGGTCGGACTCTCCAGTCCGACCCGCGCGACAGAACGTTCTAAGCCCTGGACACCGGCGCGCCGGCCTAGTTCGCAGGCTCGGCGGACTGCCCGTCCTCGTCGGCCTCGACGAGGGTTCCTTCGCCGCTGCTCTCGGACAAGTCTCCTGACCGGGTCAACGCCACTTCGCGAACCATGGCCACGAGCTGCGGGATGTCGAACGGCTTCCGCACGATGCCGTGGACGAGGTTCGGTGCCAGATGGCGGACCATCACGTCATCAAAAGCGGTCATCACGAAGATGACCGTGCGCGACTTGGGAGCAGCCTCATGGAATGCTTTCAGGAACTCGACGCCATTTACTGCCGGCATCATCAGGTCGAGGAGGATGACGGCGTATTCGGACGCCCGCGTCAGGTTGAGCGCCGCGGCGCCGTCCCCGGCGGCGTGTACCTCAAACGGCTCACGACGCAGCGCCGCTACCAGCAGGGTACGGATGGCGTCGTCATCTTCCACGATCAGAATCTTCGGGAGCGAAGGCATTGTGCGTGCGGGCATGCGGATTTGAAGCCAACGGCTGGCTCATCCGTACCGAGTTGCCCTGCAACCCAGCAAGCAAGCACCCTCATCCTCCATCCCTGAGCCCGGCAGCGGTCCGATTTCGGGTCTCTCTGTTGCAATGAATTCTGAAGCGGTGGCTCTCGCAGGGGAAGAGCCACGGAGGAACCCATGAAAAGAATCGCGCTGTTATTGATTGTCGTGGCCATCGCGCCACTGCAAGCCAAAGCGTTCAATACGTATGACCAAAATGACGTGCTCTCGTACGTGGCCATGCCACTCGCTGTTTCCGCGGTGTGCGACGTCCGAGGCGTACAAACGGATCGGGTAGGACAGCTCGTTGCGTACATGGACCAGGCGAATGTCGCGCCTGCGGATTTCATCGACGTCTTTCGCTACGTTCCGGTAGCGCTGGTGATTCGCACGGACCGCCGGCCGGACTTCGTGGAATGGGTTCACGGAGAAGTCGATCGCGGACTGGTGGGCGAAGGTCTCGTCAACGCGATGGAGGTGCAGCTTCGAACCTACGATACCGAGGTTCCCCTGGCCAGCCATCGCCACGATCGTCGTTACGCCAGGGAGTACGAATACGCATATGAGCCCGATTACGTGCCCGTCGTGATCCGGGAACACTGCGACCGGTTTCTCGCAGACCCTCTCTCGCTGGTGGAGATGCCGTTGGCGGTCGCGGATGCCTGCGACCTCGGCGTGCCCTATGACCGTGTGAGCGGTCTCGTCGTGGAGCTGAACCTCGGCGACGTTCCGCCCGTGCAGTTTGTTGAGCTGATGCGCTACGCGCCGGCGGCGCTTGTCATCGGCGGCGGTTACTACGGTCAACCCGACTTCATCCAATACGTTCACACCAGACGCATCGGCGGATTCAGCGGCTATCAGCTCGTGCTGGCCGCCGATCAGCAACTCCAGGCCTACAACATCGCTACCCAGATCGATCTTGCGCCGCCCGCGTATGTGGGCCAGACCTACTACGTCCCACAAGTGGCGCAGAACTGGGTCGATCCCGTCAACCCGGCGTACTTCCCTGCGGTCGTTTCCACGCGCGTTGCGACCAATGTCGCCGCGGGCAGCACGGCCTTCAACCAACCCGCGCCCGGAATCGCCGCCGCGCCTCAGGTTCAACGGCTGCTCACATCGCCCAGCGGGGCCGCGGTGGTCACGAATCCCGCGGAAGCACGCCGGGAGCTGGCGCGTGCAAACCGGTCACAGCGTGAGGCTCCCATCGCCGCTGCTCCCGCGCCGTTTGCGGGGGCGGTCTCTGCCCCCGCAAGGATCGACAACCGAGGTCGCCGCGCGGCGATTGGGAACGGTCCGGTCTTCTCGAATCCGGCGGGAGTAAGCGCTCCCCCTGGAAACGGCCGAGGCGAACACGGCAGGGCTCTGACACCGATGATTTCATCCGCGCCACCGATGGCTTCTCCCCGTGAGCACGGCAGAGGGAGAGAGCATGCGGCCGCCGCTCCCGAGTCGTTCGCCGCACCCGCGCCTGCCGTCGCAGCGCCCCCACGTGAGCATGGACGCGGTCACTCCGCGGCCGCATTTGCTCCGGCACCAGCAGCCGCGCCTGCGCCTGAACCCGCACCTCGTGAGCATGGACGAGGCCACGAAGCGCAGGCATTTGTTCCAGCACCAGCAGCCGCGCCAGCGCCAGCGCCGGCGCCTCGCGAACATGGACGAGGTCATGCTGCCGCGTTTGTTCCAGCGCCAGCCGCCGCACCAGCGCCGGCGCCGGCGCCTGCACCAGCACCAGCACCACAACCCAGAATCGAGCACGGACACGGCGGCGGCCAGCAGCAACCCGCTGCTGCGGCGGCGCCTGCCCCAGCACCACCAGGGCCACCGGCCACACCTCCCGGTCAGCAGAAAAAGAAAGACAAAGGAAAGGGGAACGACTAAATGAGACGACTACTCATATCCTCGGCCATCGCAGCGCTCGTCCTGGCGGCGGGCTGTAAGAACAACGCGTCATCGACGACCTCCTCCTCCGGCGGCTCGGATACGACCTCGGTCGCCCAGACGGCGCCATCCTCTCTCACGCCCGAGCAGCTCGGAACCCTCGGCGCTCAGATCAAGAAAACGCCGAACGACGCGGACAAGATCCTCGCCAATAACGGCCTCACCGAACAGTCCTTCGCCGCTGCCGTGAGGAAGGTGAGTGAGAATCCCGCCGACGCCAAGCGTTACGCCACGGCATACAAGAGCGCGACGTAAGAACGCCGTTGTTGGCGGTTGCGGGTTGCCGGGTTTCGCGATCTCGGCAACCCCCGAGGACTGCGCGTAGCGCAGCAACCTGGCAACCGCCGCGAGACCGCGAGACTCCGCGACCTCGACACCGCGACGCGATGCGCATACGCTTTGCACAGGCGTTCGCAATGACCCGAGCGATCCGGCTCCTTCTCCTTTTCCTCCTCCTACCCGTCGCCGCCCTGTCACAGTCCGGGATCTGGGGCCTGCGCGGCATCAGTCAACGGTTTCTCGTCGATGGTGACCTCGTCATCTCCGTCGATGGCGCGGGATTCTCCGTCTACGACGTCAGCGTCCCCGGAACCGTCCGCCGCATCACCCAGATCGAAACTGATGGCGAGAGCAGCGACGGCTCGATCACCGGCAACGATCTATTCATCACCACGCGCACCGCCATCGAGCGCTACACCGTTCGTCCCGATGGGAGCGTCGTTCAAACGATGCACCTGCCGATGACAGGCGTGACCACGATCGCCTGGAACGGCCGTCTCCTGGCCGGCGGCAGCGCGAGCGCGATCACGTTCTGGCGCCTCGCCGGCGACGGCACACTCACGACCATCGGCGAATATCCAATCAACAACACGATCCGGACCATGGCCTGGAAGGGTGACGCTCTATTCGTGGCCCTCACAGACCTCGGGATTCGAGTGCTCGACGGCAACGCCTCCGGCGATATCACGTTCATCCCCGAACCATCGCGCGGCTTCGTCATCAGTGGAAATACCCTCTACTCGGCGTCGGGGCCGGACGGGGTCGCTCTCATCGACATCAGCGATCCAGCGGCGCCGGCAATGGTCGGCCGCACTCTCTCCGGAATCCTCAACCTGCAGAACATCGCGGTAGCCGGCACGCGCGTCTTCGCCGCGGAGCCTCCGGGCACGATTCATCTCATCGACGCGTCGTCCGTCACCTCGCCGCACGAGGTGGCCACAATGACCGAGCCGGCGCAAGTCATGGCCGGCAGTGGTGATCATCTATTCGTTTCCGGCCCGAACGTCACAAGCTATGGCGATGTCGCGGACAGCGGCAATCCGCTGCGCGTCTTCGATGTCGGAAATCTCGCCGCGCCGCGTCTGAGCGCCGGCGTCACAAACGGCTTCACCGGCCCCGTGGCAGGAGTGTCCACGAATGGATCGCTGGCCTATGTCAGCGATCCACCGTTCTTCCGCGTGCTCGACGTCTCCACGACTGAGGCACCACGGGAGATTGCATCGCTGCGGATCGATGGCATTCAGCCGCACGTCAAGAGCCTCGGCACTCAGGCCGTGCTCTACGGCACCGGCGACGTCCAGCTCATTGATCTTTCCGATCCCTACCATCCGCGTCTCGTGAACACGTTCCATTCGCTCGGCCATACACCAAGCTCTGCCGGCTTCGTGGCCACCGGAATCGTCGAAGGAAACTCGTTTTCCGGCTTCCACCTCGTCGATTTCGCCGACTTTCCCCAACCGATAATCGTCGCGGGCATCAAGGTGCATCCGTTCGATCTGGTTGCCAACGGCGGGCAGTACGCATACGTCAGTCTCGGCTCCGCCGGCTTGGGCATCTTCGGCTTTCCCATCCCCAACACGGCAGTCAACATCCGGATCAATCAGACCCCGGTTGCCGGCATGGCCTTCGCGCCGGCCACGAGCGCCCATCCGGATGCGCTGATCATCCGCGGCATCGACGGCATGCATGTCTTCACGCTGGCCGACCCCTCCAATCCGGCCGATACGAGCTCCATCCCGTTTGTTCCTTCCGGTCCTCTTGCCGCCTCCGGCAATTCGGCCTGGATCGGCAGCCTCGGGACGTTGACGCGCATGGACATCACCCATCTGACCGCCCCGTTCCTCGAGACGACGACCATGCATGTCGTGGCGCCGCAACAGATCGCCGCGGCAAACGGCAAGATCGTCGTGGCCGATCGCTACAGCATCCGCGTCTTCGGACCGCAAACCCCCGCTCCGCCGCCCCCACCGTCGCCAAGGCGGCGTGTTGCGACACACCCCTAGGCCGGCACGGCCGGCGGCGTTCGTTTAGACGAGTGCAACGTGATGGCGATGGGGATTCCGAGAAGCGACGGCAGCCAGAAGGAGATGAGCCGATAAGTAAGCACGGCCACCACGGCCACGCTGGTCGGAACGCCCAGGCCGCCGTAGAGCGCGGCCATGGCCACTTCGACTACCGCGATTCCGCCGGGCAGAAAGCTGGCCCGCCCGAGCAGAAGTGGTACGCCATATCCCGCCAGCAAAAGAGAGAGGTGGAGCGAGTGGCCCGTCGCCAGGAAGGCATAGCGCAGGGTCAGAAGATCGAACGTGAGCACCATCATCGAACAGCAGGCCGGGCGCAACCAGGCACCCCGCCGCATCTTTTCCCACATGGACGAGGCACCCCTCACGGTTGCTTTCAGCCCTGAGTCGTCCCATTGCGGCCGGAAACGTTTCACGATCCTCGAGGCTGCCTTCGAGATCGCCTTCATCCAGTCATTGCGCGCGAGAAGCGCGGTTGCCAAAACGATGGCCAGCGTGAGCAGCGAGACAACGATCACAAGCGCGATGACCGTCAATCGAGAGAGCTTATGAACGAGGATGAGCTCGATGCCGCTGATGAGAGCAAACAGGACCAGCGCCGCGGAATCGAAGACAGACGGAAGCCAGCTCGCCACCATCGCCGCCTGGGCGGAGACTCCGCCGTCCCGCGCCCAGCGGTAGATCGCCGCTCCGAATCCCAGCACCCCGGCCGCAACGATGGCAACAGATGCCGCCCCCATCTCGATCGCGGCCGCGCGCCGAAACGACATCCGGCCGCCTCCCAGCTTGACGACCGCCTGCAGCAGCGCGCCGTTCGCCACGTAGCTGAGCGTCTGCATGACCAGGCTCAGCACGATGGCCCATGGAGCCAGCGTCTGCATCGTCTTGACGGAATTCTCAATCGAGTCGAGGCGCGGGAGGAGGAAGTGCACGAGCAGGCCGAGAATGAGCAGCACCGGCACGGCTCGAAGAATCCGAAGCTTGAGCGGCCGCGGCTCGTCAGCATGTTCACTCATGTCGCGCCATTGTTTGCGGTCTCGGGGAGGCAGGCAAGGGGGATGGAGGTTTTCACGTTTTTCAGCGGATGAGCGTCTGCATCTATAGATAAGGAGTAAACGATGAGTGTCCTGTCCTTCCCCCGCATCTATTTCAAAGGGTACATGGAGTGGGACCCCTGCACGTTCAACAACAACGATTGGGCAGCCTTCACGACGTACGACCCGGTGAACGCGGCGCTGAATTGGGACTTCCTCGCTCAATTCAACATCACACGTGAAAACTTCAGGACGACGTTTCGACCGTGGGCGATCACCCTTCTACCTGACAACAAATCGGGCGATCCGGACCCCGGCACACTGCGTGTTCCGTGCGAGTGGAACATGTTCGGCACGCATGCCGTCTCGTTCGTTCAGTACAACAACTACGTGTCGCAGGTAACGGGCGGAGATTTCGGCGACGGCACACCGGTGGACGGCGACCCGATCATCGGCGGGCAGGTGACGATCAGCGGCGACAGAGGCAACGGGCCGGCGAGGCTCGTCGACACGAACCCGGCCTCTCCATGGTCGTCGCAGATCTATTGGGGAGGATTCACCATCGGCAGCGGCAACGCGTCGTTCAGCGGGCCGCGCCAGGTCCGGATGCACTCGCGCTGGCTCAACCCTTTTCGGATGTACACGGCGGGCGACGCGCTCCTCGCGCCGGCGTCGGGAATCGGCGTCACGTTCCAGACGGCCATTCCCAACGGGAAGGTGAACTGGCCCGCGCCCGGGACGTCGCCGCTCATCACAAAACTGAAGGCGGAAGCGGAGAAACCGGGAGCTCTCGGAATCATGATCCGCTTCGCCGGATACGTGAACGCCTACTTCTCCAATGGCATCTTCAACAGCTCGCCGAAGCAGCCGCGCAACTACACCGATCTCGCCGCCTATCTCAACGCCGCATGGGAGACGTGGTACGCAGGCGGCGCCGACCCAACGTCGAACTTCTTCTCCAATCCCTGCTACAGCCACATCGTCGGAGTGGTCGGCGTTTGGAAGGAGGGTGAGCTTGCCAGCGTTCCCGGTGGCCGCTGTCTGAACGGCAATGCCCAGATTGCGCCGTTACAGACCATTGCCAGCTCGAATCGCCCCTCAATCGTCGGACACCAGGTGCTGGCCGTGTCTCCGCCTCCGGCGACGGTGCTGCTTGGGCCGGTGGCCGCGGAAATCGACTACTACGCGAAACGAATCTCGCTCGATCTCAGCGCAACCATGCCCGAGCTCGGAGTCACAGCAAACTCTGAAGACAACCTTTCCAAGGCCGACTTCGGACCGCTGCACTTCGGCGCCATCAATAGCAAGGGGAAATTCGAGCGGGTAGCGTCGATCGACTATGCGCAGTACGCGCGGAATTCCTACGAAAACACCGCCGGCATCATCGACATCCCGTTCCCAGGCGAGCACACGGGAGCGATCCTCCGCGACGGCACGCTCGCCATCACCGTGATGCAGAACAATCAACCGCAGACCGCTCTTCTCGAGGAGCAGTTCACGGCGGAGACGGACGAGCGCGGCATCTACCTCGATGACGGAGAGGCCGCTTCATTCGAGATCACAGTGTGCGAAAACGGCGTTCCGGCAGCCGGCGTCAACGTGGCCGTGGCCCGGTATAGCGGCTTTGCGAAGACGGCGATGCAGGCCTCCAATCTTCCCATCATTGCCGTCGATCAGCCTCGGCAGGTCAACTTTACGAACGGTACCCTCAACAAGATCACCGTGCCGAACCCGAATACGCCGCCGACGCCGCCGAACGTCGAGACCGAAATCACCATCGTGACGACCGGTACGAACTGCAAAGCGACCGTCGGCATTTCGGCGCAGAGCCCGGGCTTCCCCGTGCTCGGGTTCTACCCCTACCGCGGCGCGCTGCCGGAAGGGCTGGTGGCAAACTCCTTCAATTTCATCGACAACGCCTACTACACCACCGTGCGTGTGCTGCCGTTTGACAGCCAGGTCCCGCAAGCGTTCGTCGATCTCTGGAACAAGAACCAGAAGCGCAACGAGGCATGGCACTTCATATACCACGAGATCCTCTACCTCTACGACATGCTCTTCAATGTGATGCTGGAGTTCGTGAACCTCGGCAGCCTCGAGTCGGTCGAGGGACACATCAAGGGAATCTGGTCGTTGATCGCCAAAGACATGACGTACGAGAGCACGATGGCCATGCCGATCACGCGCGACATGTCCGCTGGAAAACGGCTCACGCTGCAGCTCTGGATCTATCTGGTCTGGAACAAGTACAACGTGCCCGGCTTCAACGTCGGATCGATCCCTGCCGGATGGTCGCCTGGCAAGTGAGGAACGCTCTGTTCGGTCATTTCGGAAGGGGCGACCGCAGATCGAGAACGAGCACAACCGGCACGGCCAGAAAAATCCGGAGCTTGAGCGGCCGCGGCTGGTCAGCATGTTCACTCATGTCGCGCGACATTGTTCGTCTCGAGGAGGCACGGCGAGTGGCATCACCGCCTTCCAGCCCATGAGCGCCTGTAGGTGCCGGACTCGGCGTCAGATCGATTTCCGGGTGATCGCCGGGCAAGCGAGGCCCAAGAAGGCTCTTGTACTTAAACGGCTTGTTGCCTTAAGTAATAAAATGTACTATTGCTAGCAGGAGGGCATTCCATGTCATCATTCGACGGTCTCTTCATGCGAGATACGCTACAAGACACCGGAGTAGTGCCCTCGCCTGGCTACCCGTACTATTCACCGGATCTCATTCCCTTCCGGGATCTGGTAGGCGATCCCAAGACGATCTTCAAGAACAACTACAGCGAGGATGTAGCAAAGCCGGTCGAGCGTGGGTCGGGAGCGAATCCGATTTACGTGCGGGCCAAGAACTCGTCCTCCACGGTCAAGAGCGGCTGGCGGATCACGGTTTATCGAGCTTCGCAATCACTTTTCCTCGAGAGCTCGACCTGGCGCACCAACAAGCTGTTGACGACCACGGGCGCCGACCACGCCGCGCTCGATGACGTTCAACCTGGCAGCATCGTCGTCGGCAACGCGAACTTTCTCCTCGACGCCACCTCCTCGAATCTTTTCTGCCTCATCGGAATCGCCAGCGCTGGCGCGCCGGTGGTTCCGGACAGGTTTACGACCTATGACGCATTCGTCACGTGGGTGCGCGAAATGCGTAATGTCTGCGCGCGCAATCTCACGCTCGTGCGCAATTACACCAAGCTCGATTACGAGGCGCTGTACGATGTCGTCAATCCCAGCGGCAACCTCGAGAAACTCGCCTTCGAGATCAAGGTTAGCGGGAACCTGCCGCCGGAGACGAAGTTCGGCATCACCTGCCCGCAACACATCAAAGAAACGTGGACGCTGTCGGGCGGTGGAACCCGCTGGGCGGGGGCGACGTTTCCCGGAAAATACAAAGCTTCAGCGACGGTCTGGGCAACGCTTCCGGCAGGGGGGCGGTGGCCGCCGGGTTCCTGCATCGATTGCAAGATGTACGTCGGCCGCGAAACGACGTCGCCCACGGCTCGATACGCCACTCCGTGGGAGACGCTCGGCATCTCGCCGGCCTCCATCTCAGGCGACGCCGGCATCACCACCGATGGCCGCCTGGTACTCATCGGCAACTGCAACGCCACCTTCGTGAAGAGTTAGCGATGCCGGATGTCGCATACACTTCGCTGAAGCTGTTCGGCGTCTCCTCGGTGAGCACGAAGGCTGATATCGGAGTCGCGCTCAACGGTACAGTTCCGTTTTCCATCGATGCCTGGGCCCGCTTCACAGGCCTCGGCGCCTCCGCTGCGATCCTGTCGAAAACGGAGGTCTTCACGTTCGCCGTGAGCGGCGACCAGATGATTTTCGAGATCGCCGGCTTTCCGCGCGTCGGCAGCAACCGCGGCAAGACGCGCATCGGCGACGAAGTGTGGCATCACCTCTGCGCGACGTTCCAATCCGGAGCCACGCGCCTCTACATCGACGGAGCGTTCAACCACTTCGCGACGATCCGCGGCACAGGATCGACGAATACCAATCCCGTGCTCCTCGGCAACGGTCTGCAGGGGTTCGTGCGTTCAGTCCGCGTCTTCAACCGCGCTTTGACAGCCGAAGAGGTCTCGCAGTGTCTCTTCGGAGTCGTCGATTCCGCGGCCATTGCGGCATCCTTCGACTTTTCGCAGAATCCTCCCATGGACCTCGGGCCCGGGAAACTGCCGCTCAAGCTCGAAGGCAATGCAGCCATGGTCACGAAGCGCCCAGCGATGTCACTCACCGGAACGGCGTATGCCCAGCCGGTCCGCGACGAGCACGTCAATCCCGGCGGACAACGTCTCGATCCCTACACCGTCCAGGCGGCGGTCTGGCTCGCCGAGGTGGACGAGGCGAAGCGGCGGCAGACGATCTACGTCAACCGCGACCTCGAGAGCGAAACAGGAATGGCGTTGCTGCTCGAGTACGACGACGCGAAGAAGGCTTTCGCCGTGCGGTCGCTGCGCGGCTCGAGCAGCACCGGCGACAGCGTGCTCTCAACGAAAATGATCACGCTCAAGACGTGGGCGAACGTGGCCACGACATTCGACGGCGTGAAACTCGTGGTGTATATCGACGGCGAGGAATGCGGCACGCGCCAGTGCGGCCCGATTCCTTTGTCCAGAAACCAAGGAAATACCCTGATCGGGGCCGCGCTCGCGCACGGTCTTCCCTCGGGCGAGACGTCGCTCAAGGGCTATATGGGACGGGTCGACATCTGGTCGCGCGCGCTGACGATCAACGAGATCGTGACCCACATCAGCAGCCCGCCCCAGGCCACTGCGGAAGGACTGGCGGCCTCTTACGACGTCACTGTCTCTCCAGCGAAGAATATTGTGAACGGCAACCCCGTCGGTCTCGTCGATGGCGCGGCGATCGATCCGCAGATCAGCCTCGCCGTCCGCGGCGTGCGCGACGAGCCCATGTCGATGCCCGTTGTTTCGGAGATCGCCGCGCCGCCGCTCCGCGTCGAGGATTACGCGGCGTTCGCAGATCAGTACGCGGCGCTGTTCGCCGAAGCGAACGAGCGTGACGCCGCCTATCTGCGGGAGCTCGGCTGTGATGAGGAGTCGATCGAGCGGATGCGCGCCTCGTGGTCTGATCTGGTGCGCCGGCTGCGCGAGGATCCGGCTTCGCTCCCATTCCTGCTCACCGAGGAGCGGGATGGCAACGACCGCGTGCTGCGGGTCTTCACGCACGGCGAGAGTTACATCGCCTACCGCGCTCCGGCCGACGCCATCCCTCCATGCACGATGTGGATCATCAAGCTGATCTTCGCGGCCATCGGCGGAATCCTCATGGCCTTCTTCGCGGTCAAGGCGACGCTGTCGGACCGAGCCATCGCCTTCATTCAGCGTCTTACGAAAGACTCCACGATCATGCGCCTCGTCATCGCCGGGAAAGGGATGACGAGCGAAACGATCTTCGAGCTCGGCGGCGCGTTGTACGCCGCCGGAGCGCTCCGCGAGCTGATCGCGTCGGTGCTCGACGTCGGCATCTTCGCTCTGATCCGTATCGTGGCCCGATCCATCCTCATCTTTCTCGGCACCGCCGCCGCCATCGCCGATATCCTGACCGGGCTCGGCATCGCCGTGATCACCTTCCTCTACATCTACCTGAAGGAGAGACCGGAACGGTGCAACGAGCTGCCGGTGATCGACCTTGTCGCGATCCGCTTCAATCACGACCCCTTGAAAGCGGCCAACGACGCACTGAGCATCCGCCGCAACGCCACCACCGACATGCCGCCATTCGAATGGAGGAGAGGAAACGTTCTTGCGGAGGAATCGCCGGCCGCGTACGTGATTCCGGCCGCGGCTGCGGCGACCACGGTGCCGCTCACCATTCAGGTTCAATTAACCACCAGCAACCGCGCGCCGATGATTGCCCAGGTGCGCGCCGTCGGCACGCCTCCGTTGGGGGACATCAACGCGTTTACAGTCCTTTTCAACAATGGGCGCTCCGTCCCGATCACGATTCAGCTTCCGCATGCGACACTGGCAGCGGGCGGAGTGCGTCGTGTCGACATGACGTGGAACTGGTCGTACAAAACCGGCTCATCGGACTGGCTGCCGCTGACCATAACCAGCCATCGGATCTACGTCACACTCGGCATGCCGACCTTGCCATGGGTCCAGGGCCCTACGCCGCAACAGACCCAGCTTCCGTGGACGGAGGTGCTCGACTACGCGTGCCAATGGGCGAAGGGTGCAACCACGGTCAAAGCGGCGGCAACGGCGATCACGAAAGCGGTAAACGAAGACATCGGGTTGAAGTATCAAGGAAACCGCGCTTACACCGTGTCTCTCCCCATGTTCAACACCGAGGTCTTCCTGCTCACCGCCTTCCTCAGGTTCCTGCTCCGGCAACCGGGCGGCAGGGGTGATGGGGTGAATTGCTCCGACTGCGCCGCGATCGTCGTGACATTCGCGAACGCGATCGGGTGCGACCTCCGCGGTAGCATCATGGGGGTGGTCGGCATTGGATTTAAGACAAACAAAATCATGGCCATCGGCAGTACCGTGTGGAATTACCCGTTTGCGACCGATCCGAAGGACCTGTTCAACTTCCACGAGGTCGCCTGGACGACAGGTGCCAACTATCGGAGCGATCCGCTCTACGACGCCTGCCTCAAAGTCGACGGAGGAGACGATCCGTGGGACTGGACGACACCCGGCATCGAACACAAGCCGCTTCGTCCTGTGGACATCGTCTTCACGAGCAATCAGGCCGTCCCCATTCAGAAACCATTCAAGGAACAGACCTATCGCGAGCGACTCGCACAAAACAGCGAAAACGGGATTGGCAAATGCAATCCGTCGGGCCCGTGGGTGGGCTCAAACGGGGGACGCCGTCAGGTGATGTAGACCATGGATCTCGATGCCATCACCAAAGATACGAAATCACGCTACGGATTCGATTCGTGGAACCGTGCCGGCGTGAGCCGCGGGACCGAGAAGTTTCTCCTGAGAACGGACGAGTTGCCGGGGTTCGAACTCGTCTCACGCGAGCCCGGTGTTCTGCCCGGCCACGCGTACATCGACTGCCTGCGCGCCACCACTACGGGAACCTCGATCGTTGTCGAAGTGACCGAGCTGCCGTCAATGGAGGCGGCGCAGGAATCGCTCATCCGGTTCCTGATGACCTCCATGGTGCGGCGGCTTCCCGATTGCGCGGCGCGCGGCATGACACTCGGCGATGCGTCGTTCTGCAGCACGGAGGAGCCGCCCCTCGATCTGATCTTCACGCGCGGCAACGTTCTCATCCGAGCTTTCGCGCTGACCAGCGACGCGCGCGGCCTCGCTGACGTCGCACGAGCGGTCGACGAGCAGATCGTGCGCGCCGCTGTCGACCGATAAACCGACGTCCGGGCTCGTCGTCAGAGCGCCAGCGAATGAAGCCCGGCGATCGTTCGATAGTAACAACAGGCGCCGCCGCGCGTGTTGCTGAAGCGGCCACTCTGGCTCGCCTATTGCTACCCCACTGTGTAAAAAGGAGCAACTGACTATGAAGAAAATTCTGGTGTCCATCATCATGCCCGTGGCATTGGTCGCGGCCCTCGGCTGCTCGAACTGGAACAGGATGACTCCGAAGTCGCTCGATAACTCATCGACGGCGTCAGAGATCAAAAAGAATCTCCTGGGCGATCACCTGACCGGTATCGATGTCGACGTCAACGAAGGCGTTGTGACGCTGGCTGGCCACCTGCCCACAGCGGCAGATCGCCACAAGGCGTACGAAGACGCGGCGAAGGTCACGGGCGTGAAGAAGGTCGTCGACCACATCGAAGTGCCGTAGCACTCTCGAGCTTCAGCCGTCATTTCGCATTGGGCGACGGGATTCGAGCCTGCGACACCGGGCTTCTGCGCGGTATCGGGTGTCGCTGAAGGCGCGCCACCTCACGCCGGTCGAGTTCCGCTTCCATCTCCGCCACCGATTGAGCGATATGCGGCGGGTAGATCGCCATCCGCCACGATGCCACGCGCCATTGAGGGTTCTGGAGCCTGACTGCCTTCCACTGCGTCAACGCCACGTCACGTCTCTTCTGCTGCCACGCATTGATGGCCATGCCGGCGTCGGTGGAGTCTTTCAGAATGGAGTCGGGGGACGTTTCGACCGAGTCAAACCTCGCTTGCGCATCCTTCCCCTCCTCGAGGTCCACCCAGGCCAGATCGTTCCGAACCTCTTCATCCGCGGGACGGAGTGCGGAGGCTTTCTTGAGAATGGCCCGCGCCTCGCCGAACCGGCGAGCACGGAAGGCCCACCATCCCAGTCTTGCCAGGAGCTCTGGCGCGACCGTCCCCTGCTCCGCTGCCTGTTGCACGGATTGCGCTCGAACGTCCGCTGCCGCGAGAAGAGACAATCCTGCCAACTCCGTATCAATCGCGGACTGGGGCAGCTTCGCCAGATGCTTGCTCGACACGAGAGATTGCAACTCCACCGCTGCGTTTCCGGGGCGCGCGCTCCCCAGCGCATCGGCAAACGTGCGAAGGGGCGCCGCATCGGACGTCTCCTCATTCAGCAGTTGCAGATAGGCGGCTGCGGCGTCCGAGAACTTCGCCTGTGCGAACTCCGCATCGCCGAGCGTCTGGATGGCCTGCGCGTCGCCGGCCTTCAGCGCAAGGCTCAGACCCGCCATCGCTGCAGCATCGGCGAACTTTTTTCCGCTCAGAAGATCCCTGGCCCGCTGTGACGTCTGCCCGCCCGCTTCAGCCGCCGCGTCGGGATAGAGGCGGCGCAGAGTTTGTGCCGTGACCGAAGCGCCTTCCGCATCCCCCTTCCCGGCCTGGGCCAGCGCGAGAAGGCGAAGCAGGGCCGCCTCGTTCGGCTGCAGGTCGAGCAGGCTTCGCGTCAAGGCGATCGCCCCTTCGTAATTCTGCTGTTCCAGAAGATGCCCCGCGCGCGCCTCCGTCCACTTGGCGACGTCGGCGGCCGCGGCAGGATCGCGCGCCAGCAAGGCCCGATATGCGCTCTGACCGGCCGGCAGATCACCGCCGCCGAACTTCGCGTCGGCCATCGCCTCCAACGCCGCAGGGTGGTCCGGCTTGGCCTGCAGCGCGCGCGCGGCCAGGACAGACGCCTCGGCGAATTTCTCATGACTGATCGACTCGAGGCTCTGCCAGGCCAGGAAGATGTAGCCGATCTTCATCGGCTGCTCCGGGTGATCGAGCGACGGCTGTCTTGCGATCATCGTTCGGATCTGCGCGATGCGCTCCGACGGTTCCGGATGAGAGCGGAAATACCCTGCGAGAATGTCAGCGGCCACGCCAGACAGCTCTTCCTCCGGGGAACGGGGGGCGCGCGCATCGTGATTCAACCGCTCGAGCGTCTCGAACAGCCGGATCGCCCCATGCGCCGCATAGCCGCGCCGTGCCGCAAGGCTCACTCCCTCCCGATCGGCCTCGAGCTCCTGTTCCTTGCTGTAGCCGGCCTGAAAGATCCCGATGGGAATGGCCAGCACGCCCGCCAGCGGAATCTTGCGCAGAGCCGCCTCGACCTGGAGCCGTTCCGCACAGTGAAAGTGATCGATGTGCTCGATCTCGTGGCCCAATACGTCCGCCAGTTCATCGTCCGTCTCCATGCGCGCGATGAGGCCCGCGCCGATGAACACGTGCCCGCCCGGCAGGGCAAAGGCATTGATGAAATCCCGGTCGGGAATGTAGTGAAACCGGTAAGGAAGTTTTCGCTGCGCGAACGGCGCGATGCGCCCGCCGGTTTGATGCACGAACGCTTCGATCGTAGCGTCGTCCACACTCATCTTTCCGTGCGCGGAAAGCACTTCGT
>DATLWH010000018.1:0-11625 GCA_035576505.1 Thermoanaerobaculia bacterium
GCCGGTCTGGGCATCCCGAGCGTCGTCGAGCTCACCTTCGACGGTACCGCTCCCGATCCCTCCGCGTTCGCGGCCCGGCTCGGCACGGCGGTCGAGGCGCGCGGCGACGTCTGGGAGATCAAGACGCCGGACCCGAAAGCACTGCTGCCGCGGCTTCTCACCACCAGCGAGAGCATGCAGCTCGACTACAACCAGGTTCACGTGCGCCGCGCCACGCTCGAGGATGTCTTCCTCGAGCTCACCGGCCGCAGCCTGCGCGATTGAACGACAGAACGCGAACGCCATGAACCTGCCGAATCCGTTCAAGCTCCTCTGGCTCCAGTTCCGCAGCGAGTGGCGGCTCTACCTGCGCGACCGCGCGGCCATGTTCTGGACGTTCCTCTTCCCACTGCTCATGCTGTTTGGCTTCGGCGTGGTCTTTCGCTCCGGCGGCCCACCCGCCCTCACGCTCGTGCGCGTGGCCCCGCCGCGCCAGACGGCGCGCGACCGCGCCTTCCTCGAGGCGCTCGAAGAGTCGCGCCTCAGGATCGTCACGCTCAATGCCGCCGATGCCGAGCAGCGCTGGACAAAGGGGGAGACGACCGCGCAGCTCGAGAGCGCCGGAGATGGATATCGCCTCCGGCTCAACAGCTACCTGATCGGGCAGGGACAGGTCGTGGCGCAGGCCGCCAGCCAGGCCTTCCTGATCGCTCAGGCGCGTCTGAACGGAATGCCCGAACCGGAACGCATCCCGGTCGTCGTGGAGAGTCCGGGCCACGCTCACGCCGACAACTATGCGGCGTTCCTCGTGCCTGGGTTGATCGGCCTGAATCTGCTCAGCATGGGCCTCTTCGCCGTCGGCATGGTGACGGTGGCGTACCGGGAGAAGGGAAAGTTCCGGCGGCTGGCGGTGACTCCCCTGCCGAAATGGGTCTTTCTCCTCGGCCAGATCCTGCAGCGCGTCACGGTCGTGGCGTTGCAGACCACGCTGCTGCTTCTGGCGGCGCGATTCGGATTCCACATCGTCAACCACGGCTCGTACCTCGTGTTCGCGGGGCTGGTCGTCTTCGGAACGGCAACCTTCCTGGCCATGGGATTCGCCCTGTCGAGCTTCGCATCGACCGTCGAGACCTACGGCGCCATCTCGAACCTGGCCTTCTTTCCGATGATGCTGCTCTCCGGCGTCTACTTTCGGATCGACAACGCCCCTCACTGGATGCAGACGGCGGTCTTCGTCCTGCCGCTGGCGCCGTATCTGAGGGTGTTGCGCGCGGTCTTCAACGATGGCGCCACTCTGGCCGGGCACGGCACCGGTCTGGCCATCCTCGGCACGTGGGCTGTGCTCTCGTTCATCCTGGCGGTGAAGCGATTCCGCTGGGTGTGAGCTGCACAAGTGAGTCCGCGGCACGCTCGCGTGGAACCGGCTCATTCACATGTGAGTCCGCGGCATTCGCGCGTGAATCCGCTGCATTCACGCGTGAGTCCACGGCATTCACGCGTGAGTCCGCGCCATTCACGCGTGAGTCCACGGCATGAAAGCGTGCGTGCGCGGCATTCGCGCGTGAGTCCGTGCCATTCATGCGTGAGTCCGGTCCATCTACACGTGAGTCAACGTGATTCACGCGTGAGTGCGAACCATCCACACATGAGTCCGGACCATTCACCCGTGGCAGCACGGCTATTGGACGAGATCAGCGGCGAAGGGATGGCAGAATGGTGAAACGGCCGACACCAACCGGCCGGTAGACGGAGAAGTCACGCCGATCGAGGGTGAAGACGCGGCTGATCTTCTCCCGCTCGGCCACACACACCAGTGCTGCGTCAGCAAGATCCATCGGCAGGTCGTGATACTTCTCCATCAGTTGGCGCATACGATAGGCATCGTTGGCGGTCAGTTGCAGGAAACCGACCGCTTCGCGCTGCACCATCTGCCAGAGCACCGTCTGCGCGGGCTGGTATCCCCGGAGCAGGTACATCGCTTCCGTGAACGCGGGCCATACCGTGAAAATCGGTTCATCGATTCTCTTCAACGTGGCGCGGCAAGCGGCATGGTGGTGGTCGCTGGCGCTGATCAGAGCAACCAACGGACCGGCGTCGATGAGGATCATCGCGTGCGCGCGGCCTTCTGGCGAAGGATCTCCGCGAAGCGTTCACCGCTGGAATCAGACAGATCGGGCGGCAGGCCGGGCACCGAGCCGATGAGGTCCTCGATCTCGTCATACGGGCGGGGCCGCCTTTGCTTTCCGTTCCGGTCGTAACTCATGACCGCGTCGCGGATGACATTCGAGACGGTGCTCTGCTGCTGTCTGGCCATCCGCCGCACGGTGCCTTCTTCTTCCTGGCTCAGCCGCACGCTGAGTGTCGTATTCTGTTTCTGTCGTACGCGCATGACAGAATTGTAATACACCTGCCTGCCGGATGCAATCAACGGCCGCACTCTTCCGGGGCGTGTCATAATCGGCATCGGCTGCAAGTGGCCGGCCATTCACATTCATGACTCTCATCCCTGGGGAAAGCGTGCGCGGGGTGCCGCCAACCGTTGAAGAACCGCCCGCACCATTCGATGCCTCAGCCGCCCTGCCGGATGAGCCGCTCGTGGTCATCGAACAGCGCCGCTCATGGTTCAGCATCGACATCGCCGAAGTGTGGCGGAATCGCGAGCTGCTCTACTTCCTCATGTGGCGCGACATCAAGATCCGCTACAAACAGACCGTGCTCGGAGCGGCCTGGGCCGTCCTGCAGCCTGCCTTCATGATGCTCATCTTCACGCTCGTCTTCGGCCGGCTGGCCGGGGTCAGTGGAGGCGTTCCCTATCCGCTCTTCGCCTTGGCAGGCCTCGTGCCGTGGACGTTCTTCGCCAACGCCGTGGCCAACAGCGGGAACAGCCTGGTCAGCAATGTAAACCTGGTCACGAAGGTGTACTTCCCCCGCGTCATCATGCCGGCGGCGGCGGTTCTGTCGGGCATCGTCGATCTCGCGCTGGCCGTCGTGCTCCTCGGCGGGATGATGCTCTACTACGGCGTGCGGCTGACACCTCATGTCCTGATGCTGCCGGTTCTCTTTGCGCTGACGACACTCTGCGCGCTCAGCACCGGCATGTGGATGTCCGCCCTGAACGTCAAGTACCGCGACGTTCGATTCGCGCTCCCCTTCCTCATCCAGCTCTGGCTGTTCGGCTCATCCGTGGTCGTCCCTTCCAGCGTGGTTCCGCCACACCTGCGCTGGCTTTTGAACCTCAATCCGATGTCGGCGATCATCGAGGGATGCCGCGCCGCGCTCTTCTCCACGCCCTTCCACTGGCAGGCGCTCGGCATCGCCACAGCGCTCACGATGGTGGGCTTCATCGTGGCGGCACACTTCTTCAGGAACACGGAGAGGAGTTTCGCCGACTTCATCTGATCGAGCGCGGCAACCGCACACCATGCGTCCCATCATCAACATCGAGAATGTCGGCAAGCAATACCGCATCGCTTCCGAAAGACGAGCTGCTTACGCCACGCTGCGCGAAGCATTGGTCGGATCGTTCAACGCATCGCTGAAACGGCTCAGCGGCCGGGGTGATACTGCCGAGGACAAAACCTTCTGGGCCCTTCGTGGGATCGATCTCGACGTTTATCCCGGCGAGCGCCTCGGTATCGTCGGCTGCAATGGCGCCGGCAAGTCCACGCTGCTGAAGATCCTCTCGCGGATCACCGAGCCGACAGAAGGCCGCGCCCGGCTCTACGGCCGCGTGGGAAGTCTGCTCGAAGTGGGAACCGGCTTTCACGGCGAGCTGACCGGCCGCGAGAACATCTATCTGAACGGCGCCATCCTCGGCATGAAGCACGCGGAGATCGCCCGCAACTTCGACGAGATCGTCGCCTTCGCCGAGATGGACCGCTTTCTGAACACGCCCGTCAAGCGATACTCCTCCGGCATGTACATGAGGCTGGCCTTCGCCGTGGCCGCACACCTCCAGCCTGAGATCCTGATCGTGGACGAGGTGCTGGCCGTCGGTGACGCCTCGTTCCAGAGGAAATGCCTCGGCAAGATGAGCCAGGTCTCGCGCGACGGGCGAACGGTCATCTTCGTCTCCCACAACATGACCGCCGTGCAGAACCTCTGCAGCCGCGTGCTGTGGCTGGACGGAGGACGCGTCGTTGCCGAGGGGGAGCCCAGCCGCGTCATCAACGACTACCTGCGGACCACGCTGACGACGATGAGTCAGCATACCTGGAGCGACCCGGCCACGGCTCCGGGCAACGACAAGGTGCGCATGCGCCGCGTGGCGGTGCAGCCCTCGGACGGAACGCTCCAGGACCATCTGACCGTGCGCACTCCCCTTCGCGTCTCCTTCGAATACTGGAACCACATCGCTGGCGCGCGGCTGAACCTGAGCGTCGTCATCCGTACCGAGGAAGGACATCCGATCTTCAGCACATCATCGTCACGCGATCCCGAATGGAGCGGTAAACCGTTTCCGGCAGGGCTGTTCCGCAGCTCCTTCGAGATTCCCGGCGACCTGCTCAACGACGGAGTGCACCGCGTGGAACTGAAGATTCGCCGAAACGAGAAGGAGCTCCTCTACCAGCACGATGACATCCTGATCTTCGACGTACTCGACGCCGTGGAGGAAGGAACCGTCTGGTTTGGAAAGTGGGTTGGTGCGGTACGTCCAGCTCTTCAATGGCAAACCGGGCTGATTGAAGAGCGACGTCACAGCACCGTGTGATCGTTGGGCTCGCAAATTATTTGGCTCTCCTATACCGTGCGCGCTTCCACCGCAGAGTACGTAGGGAGAGAATCCTCATGAATTTTCGCAGCGCCACGATCGTGGTCTCTTTGTTTGCGCTCCTGTCCGGCAATCAAGCCATCGCTCAGAAACGGATCACGGACCTCAGCGGACGCGAGGTCAGCGTCGGTTCCGGGGTGGTCCTGAAAACAGTCCATCGCACACCGAAGGCCACCAGCCTCCATCCCATCGCGAACTCGGTGGTTACTGTGTCCGCCGGGCCGGACATCGACGCCGCGAACAACGACTACCGCCGTATCCAGAACGCACTGAATGCGGCGGCGAGCGGCGATACGATCATCCTCAGCGGTACCTTCGACTTCACGCAGCCGTTCGCCGCCGCGGCCTGGGCGCTCGGCAATGACAACACAGCCAATACAGCCGATGACTACGAAGTCCTCGTCCCGTCGGGCGTAAACAGCGTCGTCCTCACCGCCAGCTCACTCGGCAGCGCCACGATTCAGGGACCGGGCGACCTGGCGGCCGTGAATCTCGAAGGCTTTCTCGTCTTCGACTCTTTCGATTTTCCGGGAGGCAACCAGGGGTGGACGATCTCGAACCTGCGCATCCTCGATTTCGACCTCTCCATCGGTATGTTTGCGGGCAGCGTGAGCGACTACAACAACACAACGATCACGAACAACTTCATCCGCATCCCCACGGACCTCAACGCCACCGTCGCTCCCGTGGACGTCAACCAGAACATCGGCATCAACTTCAGCTTCGGCACGAACCAGACGATCTCCGGCAACAGCTTCCAGATCCCCGGTGACGGCGTCAGCGACACAGGAGCGGGAAATTTCTCCAGCAGCGTGGTCATGCAGTCGAACACCAGCGGCGGCAGCGTCTACAACGGCCTGAACATCTCCAACAACGTCATCCATACGCTCAACGCGCAATCCGCCAATCCACAGGTAACGCTCGGCATCTGGGAAAACGGCCACGCCCATACCAGCAATATCACCGTCGCCGGCAACAGCTTCCTCAACGACGCGGCAGGAAACAGTCCGGCGTTGAACCTCGAGCGCGGCTTCCGCGTCACCTCGCACTCCGGAGCCAGCACCACGGTCACCTACAGTACGAACACGATCAACGGCGCCAACATCGGTTTCCAATGGATCACCGGGTCGAACTTCACCGGGAATCAGGCCGTGCGTCTGATCGACAACCTGATCACCACCTGCGACACGGGCGTGCTCGTGCAGTCGAACGGCATCGCCCATCTCGAGACCGATGTCATCACCGGCAGCGGCGCGGGCGGCGGCGTTCATGTCGCCACCGGCCTGCTCACCGCCTCGGGGGCGAACGCCAACAGCGTGTTCCGTTCGGTGATCTCCGGCGGTTCCGCGGACGGAATCGTGATCGACGCCACGGCCGGCGCGATCACCGATCCGATGAGCCAGAACGATTTGCGCAATAACACCAGCTTCGGATTGCACAATCAGACGGCGACGACGATCGTCGCGCAAACCAACTACTGGGGCAGCAATCTCGCCGCCGCTGTCGCGGCCGAGGTGAACGGCAGCGTCACCTTTGATCCCTGGCTCGCCAGCGGATCCGACGTCAGCGCCACCTTCGGATTCCAGCCCTTCATCTACGCCACCACCACAACCGCGGGAAATACCACCACCTTCGCCGGCACCGCTGCGGCGGATACCGGCTCCATGCTCGCCGGGAATCCCATCACGATGACAATGGACGGTGACACCGGAACCGTTCCCCTCGCGGAGATAGTCAACGTCGTCATCCAGCTCGGCGCCAGCGACGACATCTTCACCCTCGGCCAGACCGGCGTACCGACGACCTTCGACGGCGGCACGGGCAATAACACACTGGCCGGCACCAACGTCGCGCAGACGTGGAACATCACCGGCGCGGGCAGCGGCAACATCCCAGGCGCGGCCAGCTCGTTCCTCAACGTCCAGGCTCTCCACGGTGGAACGGCCGCCGACTCGTTCGTCTTCGGCGCCGCCGGCAGCATCGCCCTGACGGTCGACGGCGACCTGGGCATCGACACGCTCGACAACAGCGCCATCCCGGGCCATTCGGTCACGCCCACCGGCCCCGGCACTCTGGACGGGTTCAAAGGGACGGCCACCGGCATCGCAGGCACGTTCAACAACATCAACGTGGTCGCCTCTCCCGCCGACATGGCTGTGACCAAGACCGGCCCCGCATCCGCGACCGCCGGCACCGTCATCAGCTACACGATCACGGTCATGAACAACGGGCCGAATCCTGCCGTCAATGCGTCGATGACCGATACGCTTCCCGCCGGAACGACCTTCTCCTCGCTCTCCTTCCCCGGCGGCTGGGGCTGCGTCACCCCATCCGTTGGTGCAGCCGGCACCGTCACCTGCACACAAAGTTCGATGGCCGCCGGCTCAGCAGTGTTCACACTCAACGTCAATGGTCCGGCCGCGGCGGCGCTTGTCAGCAATACCGCTTCGGTTTCCTCCTCCTCGACCGACGGGACGCCCGCAAACAATTCATCCACATCGATCGTCACCGTCATTGCCGCGGGCAACATCCCCGCCGTTTCCCCGATGGTCCTTCTGCTGCTCGCCGTCGCTCTGGCCATGGCCGGCTTCGTCGTGCAACGGATGGAGTAGCACCTGCTCACACACGTTGGGGCGGCACTCGCTTGCCGCCCCTTCCAAACTCCTCTCCTTCCCGTTACTCTCCGCGCGACTGGAGATCCGCATGCGAATGATTCGTCCGATCCGCGTCAGCCTCTTCCTCGCCCTGGTCCTGCTGCTTCCGTACGCTGCGGCCGCGCAGCCGAAGCCGCCGGTGACCGAGAAGAAGCCTCACGTCACGAAGATTCACGGCGACACGCTGGTCGACAACTACTTCTGGTTGCGCGAGAAAACGAATCCCGAGGTCATCGCACATCTGGAGGCGGAGAACGCCTACACCGCGGCCATGACCGCGGACACGCTGCCGCTCCAGCAGAAGCTCTATGACGAACTGCTCAGTCACGTGAAGCAGACCGACGTGAACGTCCCCTACCACCTCGGCGATTACTACTACTACTCGCGCACCGAGGAGGGGAAGCAGTACCCCATCTACGCGAGGAAAAAGGGCAATCTCGAGGCAGCGGAAGAGATCACGCTCGATCTCAACGAGCTGGCCAAAGGCCTCAAGTTCCTGGCGCTCGGATCCTACCGTGTCAGCGACGACGGCAACCTGCTGGCCTACACCACCGACAACACCGGCTATCGCCAGTACACGCTCTACATCAAGGATCTTCGAACGGGAGCACTACTTCCGGAGAAGATCGAGCGCGTCGATACGGTCATGTGGGCGACCGACAACAAGACCATCTTCTACGTCACCGAAGACAACATCACCAAGCGCTCGGACAGTTTCTATCGCCACGTCCTCGGCACGGCCACGAACGACCTGGTCTTCCACGAGCCCGACGAGCTCTATGACATCGGCGCCTTTCGCACGCGGGACAAAGCCTTCATCGTGGTCGAGTCGGGAAGCAAGACCACGACCGAGGCCCGCTACCTTCCCGCCGGCAAGCCGGGCCAGGCCTTGCGCGTGGTCGTACCGCGTACGAGCGATCACCGTTACTTCGTCGATCATCGCGGCGAGAGCTTCTACATCCGCACCAACGACCACGCCAAGAACTTCCGGCTCGTGACCGCGCCCGATTCCGCTCCCGAGATGAAGAACTGGAAGGAGATCATTCCCGCCCGCGCGGACATCAAGCTCGACGGCTTCGATCTGTTCAAGGATTACATGGCCGTGTCGGAGCTGAAAGGCGGCTCTCAGACCATCCGCATCATTGATTTGAAAACCGATCAATCGACGCCGATCGCTTTCCCGGAACCGGTCTACTCCGTCTTTCTCGACACCAACCCCGAGTTCGAGACATCGTCTCTGCGCTATCGCTATCAATCGCTCGTCACACCGAGCTCCATCTTCGACTACGACATGGAGAAGCACACGAGCACCTTGCGCAAGCGGATCGAGGTACCGCACTACGACGCGTCGCAACTCGCTTCGGAGCGCATCTACGCGACGGCCGCAGACGGGACGAAGATCCCGCTCTCCATCGTCTACAAGAAGCCTCTCGTGCGCGACGGCAAGCGCCCCATGCTGCTGTACGCATACGGATCGTACGGCGCACCGACCTGGCCGACATTCAACGCCAGCCGGCTGACGCTTCTCGACCGCGGCGTCATCTACGCCATCGCCCACATACGCGGCGGCGGGGAGCTGGGCGAGCAGTGGCGCGAGGCCGGCAGGATGATGGTGAAGCGCAATACCTTCACCGACTTCGTCGACGCGGCCGAGACTCTCGTCAAAGAGAAGTACACCTCCAGCGACCGGCTGGTGATTCAGGGCGGAAGCGCCGGCGGATTGCTCATGGGCGCCGTGGTCAACATGCGGCCGCAGCTTTTCAAGGCCGTCGTGGCCCAGGTCCCCTTCGTCGACGTCATCAACACGATGCTCGATGCCAGCCTGCCGCTGACGACGAGCGAATATCTCGAGTGGGGCAACCCGAACATCAAGAAAGAGTACGACTACATCAAGACCTACTCGCCGTACGACAACGTTGCCGCCAAGGCCTATCCCGCCATGCTGGTGAAGGTCTCGCTCAACGACAGCCAGGTGCCGTATTGGGAGGGGACGAAATTCGTGGCCAAGCTGCGCGAGATGAAGACCGACACGAATCCGCTGCTCCTCAAGGTGAACATGGGCGCCGGCCACGGAGGCTCCTCCGGCCGTTACGACGCCCTGCGCGAGACCGCAGCCGACGAAGCCTTCGTCCTCAAGGAGATGGGGATCAGCGAATAACGCCGGTGCTCACGTGCGGCTCAATCCTGCCGCACAAAGAGCAACGCAGAGGAGCGCCAGCGTCAACTCCGAGAGTGTGGGAATCTGCGAGGCGGGCACCACTGTCAGCGTGGCGCTGCCGCCTCCGAGGCTCGTACCCGCACCGGTAAACAGACTGCCGGTGTCGTTCTGATAGAGGCCTGGGCTGGCGCTGAGCACAGGCGCGGTGAGCGTGCAGCTTCCATTCGCCGGGATCGTTCCGTTGACCATGGAGAGTGCGTTGGGGCCGGCGAAAACGATGGCTCCGGCACACGTGCTCGAACCAGTGCCCGGGAAGGGGCCGGCGTTGACGAGACCGGGCGGGAAATTATCGGCGATCGACGCGCCGAACAGGGAAAAGGGGTTCGGATTCGTGAGCGTAATGGTCAAGGTCGAGACTTGATTGACGCCCACCATAGGAGGAGTGAACGACTTCGTGACGACGGGAGGGAACCCGGCCGCGGTGAGGGGAACCGCAAGAAGCGTGAGCAGAATGACGCTTCGTCTCATCTCCCTATCCGTTCACCTCGCTCTTGCGATTCTTGAACTTCGCCGCCAGGTAGTCGCGGTTCATTCGTGCGATGAAGTCGATCGAGATCTCTTTCGGACAGACCGCTTCGCACTCGCCGTACATGGTACAACTGCCGAAGTGCTCTTCCATGATCTCCACCATGCGCACGACGCGCTCGTAACGCTCGGGCTGGCCCTGCGGCAAGAGGCCGAGGTGCGAGACTTTGGCGGAGGTGAAGAGCTGTGCGGCGCCGTTCGGACACTGCGCCACGCACGCGCCACACTGGATGCACGCGGCCGCGTCCATCGAGCGATCCTGCACCGCTTTCGGCACGAGCAGCGTGTTGGCCTCGATGGCGCTTCCCGTATTCACGGTAATGAAGCCGCCGGCCTGGATGATCATGTCCAGCGGACTGCGGTCGACGATGAGATCTTTGATGATCGGGAAGGCCCGGGCCCGCCACGGCTCCACGCGGATCTGATCGCCGTGCTTGAAATGACGCATGTGCAACTGGCAGGTGGCGGTTCCGGCGGCCGGCCCGTGGGCGATGCCGTTGATCATCATCCCGCACGACCCGCAGATCCCTTCGCGGCAGTCGTGCTCGAAATGGATCGGCTGCTCGCCCCGCTCCGTGAGCTGCTCGTTGATGACGTCGAGCATTTCCAGGAATGACGCGTCCGGGCTGATGTCCTTCGCCTCGTAGGTGACGAACTTCCCCTCCGCGGTTCGCGACGCTTGCCGCCAGACTTGTAGTGTGAGGTCCATCTATTTGTAGCTCCTGGTCGCCAGCTTCGCTTCCTCGTAAACCAACGGCTCTTTGTGCAGCACGGGCTTGCTGTCGTCGCCCGTGAACTGCCAGGCGCCGACGTAGAGGAACTTTTCGTCGTCGCGCTGGGCCTCGCCCTCGGCTGTCTGATGCTCGACGCGGAAATGGCCGCCCGCGGACTCCTCGCGCTCGAGCGCGTCGATGCACATCAGCTCCGCCAGCTCGAAGAAGTCGGCCACCCGTCCCGCCCGTTCCAGGGCCTGATTCGGCTCCTCGTTTGTGCCCAGGACGCGCACATCGCGCCAGTACTGATCGCGAAGCGTCCGAATGTCGGCGATCGCTTTCTTCAGACCGTCCGCCTTGCGGGCCATCCCGCAGTACTCCCACATGATGTTGCCCAGCTCGCGGTGGAAGGAGTCGACGCTGCGCGTTCCCTTCGCCGACACGAGCCTGTTGATGCGCTGCTCGACCTCGGCCTGCGTCTGTTTGAACTCCGGACGGTCGTTCGTGACTTTCTTGCCCAGTTGACCGGCCAGGTAATCGCCGACCGTAATGGGAAGAACGAAGTAGCCGTCGGCAAGCCCCTGCATCAGCGCGCTGGCGCCGAGGCGGTTTGCGCCGTGGTCGGAGAAATTCGCCTCGCCGCCGATGTAAAGGCCGGGGATCGTCGACATCAGGTTGTAGTCGACCCACAAGCCGCCCATCGTGTAATGCGGCGCGGGATAGATGCGCATCGGGACGACGTAGGGATCCTCGGCCGTAATGTCC
>DATLWH010000019.1:0-7320 GCA_035576505.1 Thermoanaerobaculia bacterium
TGTCGTGGAGAGGAATCCGCTGACGTTGCCGTGCGGGCCGGCGGTGGTCGCGGTTACGTTGACGCTGACGTTGCAGGAGCCGCCGGCCGGAATCGTGCCGCCGCTGAAGGCCAGCGACGTATTGCCCGCGGCCGGTGTCCAGGTGCCGCCGCACGTCGTCGCCGCCGCCGGCGTGGCTGCCACCTGCAGGCCGCCCGGCAGGGCGTCGTTGAAGGCGGTGCCGGTGAGCGGGACGGTGTTCGTGTTCGTCAGGGTGAAGGTGAGCGTGGAGACGCCGTTCACGGCGATCGGATTCGGCGAGAAGGCCTTCGCGATCGTCGGCTGGATCGGGTTGGTGCAGCAGGTGAACACCATGTCGTCGTAGTTGAGTGATGCGCCGGTGGCGTCGTTGTTAGCACCCGTGGCGGTCAGTCTGAAAATGGTGTTTCCGGCCGGGTTCGTGAGCCCGGTGGCGTCGAACGTGTATTGAGTGAATGCGATCGGGGGAACCGCGAGCACGATTGGCGCGCCGAACCCGCCGCCGTTGTTGATCGTAAGGTTATATGCGGTCGGTCCATTTGAGGGGCTGGGGTTCGACACCCAGAAACTCATATGGACCTGCGTGTAGTTGCTCGTGTCGATGGTGAAATCGACGTGCTGGCCGGCGGCTTTGTAGCCGTTCGTCCGCCAGGAAGTCGTGTCGCCGTGACCGCTGGTGGTGATGATTGCCGTACTCCCCGGAACTGCCGCCGAGAGTGTTGCGGTGGCGACGTTGGCCGCTTTCACGGTCGGTAATCCGCCGGCGAGGTCGGGAGGATTGGCGACCGTGCCGTTCGGCACCGACCAGTTCGCGAGAGTGACGCCGCAGAGGCCGGTTCCCGGCGGTGGGGCGTTGTTGACGGTCAGCGTCGCCGTGGCGCTGTGCGTGGTGTCGATGGTGCCGATGAAGAGGTGGTTTGTCGTGTTCACCAGCGAGCCGGTGGCGGCCGGCGTCACGTTGACCGTGACGTTGCAGGTGCTGTTCGTCGCCAGGGTGCCGTTGGAGAAGGTGATCGAGCCCGAGCCGGCGGTGGCCGTCAGCGACGGCGTGCCGCAGCCGCTCGTGGTCGCGCCGTTCGGCGTGGCCACGACGAGGTTGGCCGGGAGGTTGTCGACGAAGTTGTAGCCGCCGAGCGTGCCGGGATTCGGGTTGGTCAGCGTGATCGTCAGCGCGGAGATGCCGTTGATCGAGGTCGTGCCCGGGCTGAAGCTCTTGCTGATGTTGGCGCTGGCCGGATCGATGATGTCGGCGATGCGCGCGCCGAAGCCGAAGTCGCTGTTGTAGTGATAGCTGCTGCCGGAAAAGTCGTAGAGGAGGCTGCCCAGGGTCTGGCTCGTGCCGCCGCCGCTGATGATCCTGATCGTGTAGGTGGTGACGACATTGCTGCCGCCGGCCTTGAAGTCGCCGCCGGTGCAGGCACGGTAGACAGGGCTGTTCGGATCGTTCTGCCAGAGACAGGCGTCGGCGTAGAGCTTGTCGTTCGGGTTCGGCACGAACGGTGAGTCGTCGGCCGAGTAGCTCGTCGTCACCGCCGTCACCTGAAAGATGGTGTTTGGAAAATTGATGAACTCTTCGAACTGGTTATAGCCCTGCGTGGCCGTGCCGCCGAGGAGTTGGATGTCGTAGGTGTTGCCGACGACGAGATTCATCGAACCGCCGGGGGCGACGGAAGTACACGTGTTGCCTGCGCCGCAACCGACCGGTCCGAATTTCACGTCGTTGATGGAGTTGCGGCTCTGGGAGATGAGATGCTCGACGTAGAGCTCGCGCGGGGTGACGGTGGAGACGGTCCCCGAGCCGTCGGTGGCCGTGATGTGGTAGCGGCGGGTGGTGTCGTACGCGGCCGCGATCTGGGTGACGTCGACTTCGAAGTAGGCGTCGGCGCATTGCCCCGCGCCGATGGCCGGGAGGGTGATGGTGCTGAGCGAGCCGGCGCGGAGGTTGACGTTGGCGTTCGCCGAGTCGAAGACGAAGTTGACGGCGACGTTGGTCGTGGCGACGCTGCTGCAGACGCGCCCGCCGACGGGGAAGAGGTGCGGTCCCGCGGCCGGATTGTTGCTGTCGAGACCGACGACATTCCAGGTGATCGGCGCGACTGTCAGCGTCGGCGCTGCCTGCGCGGCAACCGGCGCCAGGAGAGCGAACAGGACCGTAACCAACGACATGACTCTCGTAGAGATGTGATTCATCGATATCCTCGGGGTTTCGAAACGGGATTGCTGAAGCGAAGCCGCCGCCTACGACCATGCAGGCAGCGACATCAGTTTGAAGACTTTGGACCGAGGTGCATTTTATATTAGTTACGTCATCACGCCGTCAAATATTGGTTAGGTATGCGTGATTGGCAGCTGTGACGGTGGTCGTGGCCAGCGGTAGCGTAGTCGTGCGGTAACAAACCGCCAGACCGCGAGACCGCGCGGCCTGGCAACCCCCCCTCCCCACCCGCCCGCGTCGCCCTCCCTACCCCGTGGGGTGGTGTCGTACATCACACATGCGTGTGACGATGGGCTCACGAAAGATGAGGTGCGAAATGCCGACCCCGTACAACCTTGCCATCCACAACACCTGCTCGGACTGCACGGTTCGTGAGAACCATACGTTCTGCAACATGGCCAGGCCGACCCTGGAGGCGATGGACTCCGTGAAATTCACGAGCGTCTATCCGAAGGGCTCGATCCTGTTCGTGGAAGGGGAGGCTCCCCGCGGCATCTTCGTGGTTTGCAGCGGGCGGGTGAAGCTGACGACGTCGTCGAGCGAAGGCCGCACGCTCATCGTCCGCGTGGCCGGGCCGGGCGAAGTCCTCGGCGCGAGCGGCGCAATCCTCGGCCGTCCCTATGAGCTCTCCGCCGAGACGATCGAGCCGACGCAGTTGAACTTCATCGGCCGCGATGACTTTCTGCGCCTTCTCAACGCCCATCCGGAAGCGTGTCTGCACACCGCGCAGCAGCTCAGCGAGAAATATCATTCCGCACAGCGGGAGATCCGCTCGCTCGGACTGTCGCAGACCACCGGTGAGAAACTGGCCCGTCTCATCCTCGACTGGTGTGCGCGCGAAGGCGAGGAAACGCCGCGCGGCACCCGTCTGCAGGTGTTGCTCACGCACGAAGAGATCGCACAGATGATCGGTACCACGCGCGAGACCGTGACGCGCATTCTCAGCGATTGGCGGAGGAAACAGATGATCGAGGTCAAGGGGTCGAATCTCTTCATCCGCGCTCCTCAACGGTTGAGCGACATGGTCACGGTGTGAGACGAAACGCACCGTCTGCTGTGCGAGTTGTCACAGCGAGGTTACAAGGTCATCTCTATTGTCGCGATCGAGGTGAACCCTGTGACGATCGAACAAGCAGTAGAAGCGCACCCGATCGAATCGACGCTGCTGCATAACCAGACCCTGGAGATCTGGCCGGCTGGTCGAACGCTTTTCTACGAAGGCGAAGAGCCCCGCGGCGTCTACGTCATCCACTCCGGAATCGTCGATCTCATCTTCTCCGCGAAGGACGGCCGCGCCAAGGCGCTCAATGAGGGCCGCCCGGGACAGATCATCGGATTGAGCTCCGTTTTCTCGCACCGGCCCCACGACTACACCGCCACGGTCCGTACCACCAGCAATCTCGGCTTCGTCGACGATGCGACATTCCATCGGCTCCTGGAGAACACACCGGCGATGCTGTTCGGCGTGCTGCGCCTCCTGAGCGAGGACGTGAACTCGTGCTACGAGTGCATGAGAGAGATCGCGCTGGCGAAGTGATCTGAGGGACAAGCGATCCCGAGCCGCCTCGGCCGGCGGCTGCGAGGTCTCGCGGTTGTGCCGCTCTCGAGGCGACACACCGCGCGGGGCCGCTCACTACGCGGCCCGGCATGCGCATCCTGTTGCTCCGCCCCCTGGCCATCTGCCTATCACGCACTCCTTACTAGCGGTTGACAGCGCGGTGACGCGGACTCGGTAGGATGCCTCGTCGTGAAGACGCAGAAGTTACCTCTCTTCCTGCGCAGGACGCTCTCCGAGAGCGCAAACGTTCTGGCGATCGCGGCGGCGCAGAAGTCGGTGGAGCTCGTTGTCGATGTCGACCCTGACGTGCCTGACGCGCTCACCGGGAATGGTTTGCTGCTACGCCAGATGATTCTGCATCTGGCGGGCAATGCGGTGAAGTTCACCGAACGCGGCGAGGTCGTCATCTCCGCCGCGGTGGCGAGCTCCGAGGCAGAGTCGGTGTCACTGGTCTTCTCCGTCCGCGATACCGGAGTCGGCATGTCGCAACAGCAGCTCGACAGTCTGTTCGAGCCCTTCGAACCACGCGACACTTCGGACGCCTCCAGTCTGGGCGGCACCGGTTTCGGGCTGGCCATCACTCGCCGTCTGGCGGCCCTGATGGGCGATCGCGTTTGGGCGGAGAGCGAACGCGGGGTGGGATCGACATTTCACTTCACGGCCACGTTCGGTCTGCAGAAGACAGTAGCAGCGCGCAAGACGGGGGCGTTGAAGGGACGTCGCATCTTCCTGGTCGACGACAACGCCTCGGCCCGCTACTCCGCCGCGCGCATCCTCGTCGCTCATGGCGCCCAGGTGAGCAGTTTCGGCGGCTGCGGGGAGGCCGAGGAGCAGTGCACCGCGTCTCCGGCGCTGCCGTTCGATGATCTGATCGTCGACTCTTTGATCACAGAGGTGATCGGCGAGACCGGTGGGGGAGGCATGATCGAGCGCACGCTCCGCCACGGTGTACGCCCCGATCAGATCGTCATGCTCCTCCCCGCGTCACAACTGCAGGCGAGCAGGCAACTGATCGCCCGGTTCGGGGTCACCCGGTATCTCGTCAAGCCGTTGGTCGAGGAGCGGTTGATCGAGATGCTGCGCGAGAAGCCCCTCGCCCGCGATTCGAGCGGGACGTGTGATCTCCGTCACATGCCCGCTTGACGCGCGTCATCCCTCGCTGTTCGGCCGCGAAGTACCTTGCCATCTCGAAGGAGACGCGCCGCCATGTCGCTCGCCGAGGTCCTCATTCCGCATCAAACAACGCCGGCGAAAAACGCCGCGCAATACGCGATGGTCGACGGCAACGAAGCCGTGGCTCGCGTCGCCTACGCCATGAACGAGGTGATCGCCATCTACCCGATCACGCCGTCGTCCTCGATGGGTGAATGGGCCGACGCCTGGGCGGCGTCGAAGCGGAAGAATCTCTGGGGCACGATCCCCGAGGTCGTGGAGATGCAGAGCGAAGGGGGCGCGGCGGGAGCGGTGCACGGCGCGCTGCAGACCGGATCGCTGGCCACCACCTTCACCTCGTCGCAGGGCCTGCTGTTGATGATCCCGAACATGTACAAGATCGCCGGAGAGCTCACGCCGGCGGTGTTCCACGTGGCCGCACGTTCCCTGGCCACGCACGCGCTCTCGATCTTCGGAGATCACTCCGACGTGATGTCGGTGCGCTCGACCGGCTGGGTCATGCTCTCTTCGGCGAGCGTGCAGGAGGCGCAGGACTTCGCCATGATCGCGCACGCCGCGACGCTCGAGGCGCGCATCCCGTTTCTCCACTTCTTCGACGGGTTTCGCACCTCGCACGAAATCGCCAGGATCGAGGTGCTCACCGAGGATCAGATGCGGTCGTTGATCGACCTCGAGCTCGTCTTCGATCATCGTTCCCGCGCGCTCTCACCGGACCATCCTGTGATCCGCGGTACGGCGCAGAATCCCGACGTCTTCTTTCAGTCGCGCGAGCGGGCCAATCCGTTCTATCGCGACTGCGCCTCGATCGTCGTCGAGACCATGGAGCGTTTCGCACGCGTCACCGGCCGCGCCTATGCGCCGTTCGAGTATCACGGCGCACCTGACGCCGAGCGCGTCGTGATCGTCCTCGGCTCGGCCGCCGAGGCGCTTCACGAAACGGTCGACGTGCTGCGCGCGGAAGGAGAGAGCGTCGGCGTGTTGAAAGTGCGGCTCTACCGTCCGTTCGACAACGAGCGATTCCTCGCTGCGCTGCCGGAGTCGGCCCGCGCCATCGCCGTGCTCGACCGCACGAAAGAGCCCGGCGCCGCCGGCGAACCGCTCTACCTCGACGTCGTCAACGCCCTGTTCGACTCCGAGCGCCGGCCCCGCGTGATCGGCGGACGCTACGGACTCTCCTCGAAGGAATTCACCCCGGCCATGGCCAAGGGAGTCTTCGATCATCTGCTCGACCCCAAACCGCGGAAGCAGTTCACCGTCGGCATCGTCGACGACGTGACGTATCTGAGCATCGACTACGACCGATCGTTCTCCACGGAACCGTCCGACGTCTACCGGGCCATGTTCTACGGTCTCGGGTCGGATGGCACGGTCGGCGCGAACAAGAACACCTGCAAGATCATCGGCGAAGAAGGCGGCCGGTTTGCGCAGGGTTACTTCGTCTACGACTCGAAAAAGGCTGGGGCCATCACCGTGTCCCATCTCCGGTTCGGACCGCGTCCGATCCGGTCGACGTATCTCGTGACCAGCGCCAACTTCATCGCCTGTCATCAGCCGCAGTTCGTCGGGCGGGTGGACATGCTCAAGGACCTCGCGCCGGGCGGCGTATTTCTGCTCAACGCGACCTCGGACTTCGTGCTGCCGCGGGACATCGTCAGCCAGTTGGCCGCGAAGCAGGCCCGCGTCTTCGCCATCGATGCCTCGCGCGTGGCGCGGGAGTGCGGCCTCGGCAATCGCATCAACACCATCATGCAGGTCTGCTTCTTCGCCACGGCCGAAGTGCTGCCGATCGAAGAGGCGCTGGAAGACATCCGCGACACCATCCGCAAAACCTACGCGAAAAAAGGGGAGAAGGTCGTGGCCATGAATCTCCGCGCCGTCGATGCCGCGCTGGAGAATCTGCGGCCGGTTGACCTCGGCGACACGGGGGTCGAGATGCCCGCGGTGAAACGCCCCCAGCTCTCGGAATTCGTGGGCGACGTGATCATCCCGATCATCGAAGGGCGCGGCGAAGACCTCCCGGTCAGCGCCATGCCGTGTGATGGCACATTTCCCTCGGGTACCGCGCGTTACGAGAAGCGCAACCTGGCCACCGAGATCCCGGTGTGGGATCCCGTCTCCTGCATCCAGTGCGGCAAGTGCGCGATGGTCTGTCCGCACGCGGCCATCCGCATCAAGGCCTACGACGAGTCGCTGCTGGCTGGCGCGCCGGCCACGCTCAAGTCGCTCAAGCCGATGCACAAGGATTGGGCAGGACTGGCCTACACCATCCAGGTCGCACCCGAGGACTGCACCGGATGCACCATCTGCGTCGATGTCTGTCCTGCCAAGAGCAAGACTATTCCCGACCAGAAGTCGC
>DATLWH010000020.1:0-2643 GCA_035576505.1 Thermoanaerobaculia bacterium
TCGTGGTCGCGGGAGAGAGTGAACTTGCCCGTCTTTCCGGATACGCTGACCAACTGGATGATGTCGGGCAGCGGAAGCTCCTTGAGCGATCCCTGGAAGGCCATTTCAGTTGTTTTCGGTATTGTGATGCGCGGCTTTGAGCGTAACCCACGCTTGGAGTGAGGTCAAGGAATCGTGACAACCTCGTGATTCTCGATCGCGCTCAGTGCCCAGACACCGAAGGCAATGCCGGCCAGTAGGCCCGTTTCGAAGCGTAGCGGGTTGGTGCTCAGGCGCAGCCGGGCCAGTTGCGTGAACCCATCGATCGCCATCGGAATCACCGCCGCACACAGGATGAACCGGGCCACGGATTCCCGCATGCGCGGAAGGATCAGGAACGCGGCGAACGAGACCATGAGTCCGGCATAGATCGCCGTGCAGCGGGCGCAGATCGGCATCGGCACATTCCACAGAACCAGACAACGCTCCGGGATGCCGTGGCAGAAGATGCGGAAGAGCAGCCGCCATCGCATCGACGCGCCTCGCGCGATCAACGCAGTGCATACGACCGAGGCCGAGAGGATGGCCGTGGAAATCGCGACCAGAGTGGCCGCGACGATTTTCGTATCGCGTTTCACCGGCGGACAGGAGCGAGGCGCCAAGCCTGCGAGAAAGCGTAGCAGGCCACGACCAGCGACCAGAAGCTTGTGAAGACGATGCCGACACAGAGAAGGATCATGCCGAACGGCACGATCATCCGGACGACGAGCCAGACCACGTATGCCAGCAGATAGTTGCCGATGTTGGCCTTGATGAACGCGGCGATCTGCCCAAACTCGAATGCCGCCCCGAAACGCTGCTCCACGACGGCAAACATCATTGCGCCCGGAAGCCACAGGGCCATCGCCAGGCTCAGCGGGAAGATCAGGCACCATACGCATGCGGCCACTCCGCCGCCGAGATTGCGGAGAGCATCACTGTCGGCCGACTGCGCGATGATCGACGGGATCATGAATACCATCACCAGGGCGATCAGAGGCAGCATGTAAACGAGACCCACGCAAAATAGCCTCAAGCCCTCGCTGAAGTACTCCCCAAGGTCATCCCACTCCGGCAACGGATTTGCGACGCCGGCGATCACATTGCGCGCCAGGCGTGCCAGGTAACCGTAGACGAAAAACGCGCCGACGATGAAGACGCTGGCCAGCATGAAGAGGCCGCCAAGGAGAATCTTCTGCACCCAACGAGGGTCCTCGAACGTAAACGTAAATGGACGAGCGAAGTCGAACCCCGAGGACGGTGGCCGCACCGGTGGCGGAGGGGGTGGGGGCGGAGGCGGCGGCAGGGGTTGGTAAACGTCGGACATCGAATCGAGTTTAGCACTGCCTTGGGGGAAGAAATCCGAGGCGGGGTAACTTCTAGGCTGAGGAATCCCTTTTGGACTACGAACTCCGCGAACCCGAAGAGACGATCGACCTCCTCGCAGGCCAGGGCGAACCCCGAAGCGGCGGAGTCAGCCTCGCCATCCTCATCTCCTTCATCCTTCACATTCTCATCTTCGCGTATTTCATCACCACCTACCGGCCTCCATCGAAAGATGCTCCCGCGCCGCCCATTGCCCGCTACGTCCAGTTGATCCGTCAAAACCCGGCGGACAAACAGTTCGTCGAGTCACCGGGACCGAAGATCAAACAGGCTCCCAATCCGAATGCCGCCTTCTCGGACGGCAACCGTCAGGCCTCCACGCCGCATCCGACCGGCGAGCGGCCCACTCCGCGGCCCGGAGACGGCAGTCAGCTTTACACGCCGCCGAAGGCAGCGTCGTCCCGCCCTCAGACCGCCTCTCCAACCCAGGAAGCAGCCAACGCCGCGCAACCGCAGCAGCCACAGAACGCCGCCACTCCACCCCCGAACCTCGCCCCCTCCACCCTCACCTATCGCCAGCCGGCGCAGGCCAGCGCCGCGGGCGGCCCGGTGAACTGGCGCAACGCCATCAAAGAAGTCGGCAAGGTGGCCTCCCTCGGCGGCGGACAACAGGGCATGGATCTCAACGGCGCCGCCGGCGGCGAGAAGGGATTCGCGCAGGACGGTCCCCTCTCCTTTGAAAGCCAGTGGTTCGACTGGGGCGACTACGCTGAAGGGATGGTCAGCCGCATCCGGGTCAACTGGTACTCCAACATGCCCCACCTCATCCAGACCGGACTCAAGGGCGTCGTCACCATCCGCTTCACCATCCATCGCGACGGCACGATCACCGACGTCACGATCCTTCAGAGCTCCGGCATTCCGCCGTACGACTTCGCGGCGAAGAAAGGGATCGAGCTCTCCTCCCCGCTCAATCCCCTTCCGAAGAACTTCCCGAACGAGACCGAACGCGTGACGGCGATGTTCTACTACAACCAGGAACTACCGAAGAGATAGCAGCCAGCGGCTGCTGGCCTGCCACATGCAGAACGACCGGTGGCCCGTCGCGTGCTACTCTCGATCGGCCACGAACGCTACCTACGATGTCCGTCGAACGCACGCTATCCCGGCTCGACCTCAATCTTCTGACAACCGCGCTGCTCATCGCCGCGGTGGGCTGTCTGCTCGTCTACAGCGCGACGTACTTCGGCCCTGACGCGCCGCTCTTCCGCAAGCAGGTCATCTGGACGCTCACCGGCA
>DATLWH010000021.1:0-3824 GCA_035576505.1 Thermoanaerobaculia bacterium
GGTTCGAGCGCAGCGCGGTCCGCCGGTTTCAACGTCGCCAGAAGCGGGATCAGATCGAACGGTACGCGCGGCTGGATAGTCATGAGCCCGTCACTTCCGAACGAGAACGCCTCGGCCCAGCTCACGGCCGAGCCCGATCGCCGTGATCGCCCAGGCCGCCAGCGCCACGAACACGAAAACGCGCGGAATCATCAGCAGGAAATCGAGTCCGGCCACCTTCGCCAGACGAAAGGTGCAGACCGTGTACATCCCGAGCGGGAAGACCGCGCCCCAGTAGAGCGGGCTGTAGGTGAGCGGAAAGCGTTTATAGACGTGACGCCAGAATCCGAGGATGAGGAGCATCGGGATCCACCACGTCGCCGTCGACCAGAAAAACAGCGTGAAGCCGAAGAGGAACGCGCCGAGTTTCTGCAGCAACGGCGAGCCGGCCTGATTGGCGATGAGCAGCGTGCCGGCCAGCGTCGAAATCGCCATCGCGCCCATGTTGATCCAGTACGGCGGCATCAGATCGGATGGGGCGAACTGAAAGAACGTGTAGCGGTAGAAGATGAGCGAGATGAGCCAGATGTACAGCATCCCTCCCACCAGCCAGAACGAGAGGCTGATGAACAGCAGCACCTCCGCGTGCGCGGCAAACGCCGGTGCGATCAACGACGCCAGCGTCGAGACCGACTCGGTGGCCACGACCGCGACCAGCCAGCCGCCGCTGATCCCCTGATCGAGCGCCGGCTTGACCTCCTTCACCGTAAACGCTGCAAAGACCGCGTAGATCAGCAGCAGCCAGAGCGCCAGGGTTACGAACCAGAGCACCAGTGCAATCCGGTAGCTCTGCGTGAGGATGACGACCTGCGAGCCGAGCACGCTGGCGGCGGCAACCATCGTGAAGAAACCGACGCCGCGCTGATGATCGATCAGATCGGCGAACACCTCGCGCGGAAAACGGGCGATGCGGACCATCGTCAGCAACCAGAGCGAAACGAAGGCGATGACGTTGACGACCAGCAGCGCCTGCGCAACCGCGTCCATCTCCATCAGCTTCGCCGCGATCGAGACGATGCCGGTGGCCATCACCAGTGCGAAGTACGCGGGATGAAGCGTTCGGATGGCGTCCATGCCACTCACCGGCGCTCCATCTGATAGACGTACCAGAGCAGGCCGGCGTTGAGAAGGAGACAGACGATGCTGCCGATGGCGGCCGGAATGATCACCGCGTCTTCTCCGCCCAGGAACGCGTTCATCGTGGCCGTGAGGAGCCAAAGCTGCATCACCACGATGATGAGAACGATGCAGAGAATGCCGAAGATGATGGTCATCTTCTGGTGGCGGGAGAAGGCGCGCCTCACGAACGAACCTCCACGCCGGTTGCGTAAATCGCGCCGTCGCGGATCTCCAGACCGATCCGTGGAAGCGGACGGCGCGGCGGCCCGGCGGTCGGCGCGCCGGTAGCCAGATCGAAAAAGCCGTGATGGCACGGACAGTAGAGGCAGTTCTTCTCCGGCTGCGGGGTCACCGCGCAGCTCAGATGCGTGCACTTCTGGCTGTAGGCGACGAAGCGATCCGCGGCCGTGCGAACGAGCAGGCAATCATCGTGGGCATCGGGATAGGCGAAGGTGACCGTGCCGCCGACAGGGACGGCGGCCAGCTTCGCAATCATGCGGATGGGAGGCCGTCCGCGCCGCTTCCGCTTGAAGTTCTCGAAGACGATCCAGATCTGCCCGACGGCGAAGGCGAAGCTGGTCAGCACGAGGAACTTGGTGAAGTCGCGCCGGGCAACGAGCTCATCCTGCGGCCAGTCGATCGGGAAATCGTTCCGCCACTGCGGTTGCTCGTGAAAGGGCTTGCCGTCCGGCGGGACTGAAAGCTGATCGGGGTTCGTGCGCGTCATGGTCACATCTCGTCGAAGACGTTTTCCAGCATCCCGGAGGGGTTCACCGGTTCTTCGTGCATGGCCGCGGTGACGTCGATGTGCTGCACGGCCGAGTGGCGCGGCACCATCATGTTCACCTTCGTGGTGATGATCTGATTGCCGAAGCGGAAGGTGTTGACCGGCTCGGAGCGGGGACGCGCCTGGGCGATGTCTTCGCGCGTGCCGAAGTAGAGCGCGCCGCTCGGACAGACCGATGCGCACATCGGCTTCAAACCGACCGACGTGCGGTCGTAGCACATGTCGCACTTCATCATCAGCGAGTACTCGACCTCCATCTTCGGCACGCCGAAGGGGCAGGCCAGGACGCAGTTGTTGCAGGCGATGCAGCGAGGCTTCCTGGCCGTCTGCACGACGCCGTCATCCGTCCTCTTGATCGCGTCCGCCGGGCGGACCTCGGCGCATGTGGGCGAATCGCAATGCATGCAGATCACCGGCACGGTCTGGACCGAGATCGGCCTCTCCACGTACTGCAGGTGAATCATCGATTTGCCCTTGTGCGTGTCGCACTCGCTGCACGCAGCCACGCACGACTGGCATCCGATGCAGCGGTTCGGATCGATGAAAAACTCGAAGTGCGCGGGAACGCTCATGCCTTGCGAATCCTCACCGCGCAAACCTTGTATTCAGGAATCTTCGACACAGGATCCTGCGCCGCGATCGTGAGCTGATTGGCCGACTTGCGGCCCGGCCAGTGATAGGGAATGAAGACCGTGTCCGGACGAATGGTCGTCACCACGTGCGCCTTGACCGTGATGTCGCCCCGGCGCGATTGTGCCGTCACCAGGTCGCCTTCGGCGATCCCGTACTTCGCGGCGAGCTTCGGATGGATCTCGATCCGCGGCTCGGGATACTGATCGACGAGCGGGCCGATGCGCCGCGTCTGCGTTCCGGAGAGGAACTGACTGACGACCCGCCCCGTCGTGAGGATAACCGGGTACTCCTCGTCGACATCCTCGGCGGGCGGCCGATAAGCGGCCACGTTGAAACGCGCCTTTCCGTCGGGGAAGTAGAACTCCCCCGCACCGTTGGCGATCGGGTTCCACGAGCCCGGCTCGAACAGCCGCAGCGTACCGGGATGATCCTCGGAGGGGCAAGGCCACGAGACGCCGTGATTCGCCTCGATCTTTTCGTACGTGATGCCGAAGTAGTCCGCGACACCACCTTTCGAGGCCAGGCGAAGCTCGTCGAAGATCTCGCGCGGGCTGTCGAATGTCATCCCGTGGGTGCGGCCCAGAGCGCGGGCGATGTCCTGGATGATGCGCCAGTCCTGTCTCGCTTCTCCCGGCGGATCGACGGCCTTGTTGATCTTGATGACACGCCCTTCGACCTGGGCGACGACCCCTTCGTCTTCCTCCTGAAGAGAGCCCGGCAGAACGATGTCGGCATGCTGCGCGGTCTCGCTGAGGAAGAAGTCGATTACGGTGAAGAACTCGAGCTTCTCCAGCGCCCTGGTCACGAAGGTGTTGTCGGGCAGCGAGACCTTCGGGTTGAAGCAGATGTTGAGGAGGCCCTTGATCTCGCCGGCGTCGATCTTGCGCATCATTTCGTAACAGTCGACGCCGGCCTCCGGGATCTCTTCAGTCTTCACCCCCCAGACGCCGGCGATGTAGTCGCGGTGCGCGGGATTGCTGATGTCCCGCCAGCCGGGGAGTTGATCGCACTTCTGTCCGTGCTCACGCCCACCCTGCCCGTTCGCCTGCCCGACCACGGTGCCGTACGCGCAGAACTCACGGCCGATGCGGCCGGAGGCGAGGACGATGTTGATCGCGCTCAGGCAGTTCTCGACGCCGTGCGAGTGATGCTCGATGCCGCGCGCGTGCATGAGGAAGCTCGTCCTGGCCTGCCCCCATAGCTCCGCGGCCTGCCGGATCGACTTCTCGGAGACGCCGGTCACCTC
>DATLWH010000022.1:0-7392 GCA_035576505.1 Thermoanaerobaculia bacterium
AAGCCGAGAAAGGCCTTGCGGTCCCGATCAGACCGGAAGATGGATCGTCGTTCATTGCCGCGAGAGGTAACGTGATAGAGAGCGCCGGGAAACTCGATTCGTAATGGTCGTGCCATAGCGCCACCGAGGATCCCTCGGAGATCGCCTGTCGCCGAGGAATCCGCAGGGAGTGGAGAAAAGCGATGCGAAACCTCCTCGGAATGGAAAATTGGGCTACGACCTGTGGAGAGAGCAAAGGTGAAAATCGGAAGGCTTGGGACCAGTCCCGCATCGAGGAAGTCATCAGGGAAGTCAAAAATCGAAGGCCTGGGACAAACTCGGGCCCTGTCGAGCTTGTGGAGCTCGAGCCCTGTGAGTGGGAGAGAGCCGAAGGTGAAAATCGAAGGCTTGAGACCAGCCCCGCATCGGGGAACGCACCGGGGAAGTCAAAAATCGAAGGCCTGGCACCAGCTCGATCTGCCAGAAGGTGAAAATCGAAAGCCTGGGACCAGCCCCGCATCGGGGAAGTCATCAGGGAAGTCAAGAATCGAAGGCCTGGCACCAGCTCGATCTCCAGCTCGATCTGCCAACAATCGAAGGACTGGCCCCCAGCTCGAGCCTTAAGCGAGCCTTAAGGACTGGCCCCCAGCTCCGAGCTTTCAAGCCTGCGCATTTCGCACGGCCTTCGGCGATCAGCCGCTGTGGAGCGCGCGGCTGCCCGACGAATGAGCCCGCTGTTGTACCATCGCCTCCGCCGATGAAACGCCTCGCGGTCGCCCTGCTCACCCTCACGATCGCGCTCCCATCCCTGGCGTGGACACGCACTGCCGACCGGCGGATCGCGGCGAAGAGCGCGGAGCTGGCCCCTCCCGATCTGAAGCTGCTCATCAACAAATACAACGATGAGTATCTCCGCGGCCTCGACGAGGCCCTGTCCAGCGAAGGGACGGACATTCATCGCCGCAGGCTCCGCGAGCGCCTCGAGGCTCAGACGCGCGGCATCGTGGCGATGATCCGCGCCAATCAGCCGATGAGCTCCATCGTCGCCCAGCTCGGCAACCTTTCCCATCTCGTCGGCGACGCCAACAATCCCTTTCACATCGGGGACGATGACGCCGCCGCGCACGCCGATTTCGAGCAGTACTTCGAGCGCCGGCTGGCCCGTTTCGCTCCGGTCTTCTACGGCCTCGATCGAAACTTCGTCCTGAGCGCCTATCTCGACCGGATGTTCGCCCGGACGACGCGCCTCTCCCCGCTCATGGCCGAGGAGTACGGGAGGGGCAGCGGAGCAACGTTCGATGATCGTTCCACCGCGTTCGGAGTGGCCTCGGTCTGCTACTCGCACGCCATCACAGACACCGTCAACCTCTACTTCTATATCTGGAAAGAAGCCGGCGGCAGCGTCCGGCCTCTGAATCGACCGCATGCCAATTGAACGCGCCATCCTCTCCGTCTCCGACAAGACCGGCATCATCGATCTGGCCCGAGCTCTGCGGGCCAGGAATGTCGAGATCCTCTCCACCGGCGGCACAGCCAAGCATCTGGCCGACAACGGCATTGACGTCACGCCGATCGCACAGTGGTCCGGCGCGCCGGAAATCCTGGGGGGCCGCGTCAAGACGCTGACGCCGCGCGTCTTCGGCGCGATCCTCCACGACCGCGGCAATGCCTCCCACCTCGCCGATGTCGAGCGCCTCGGCATCCCCGCGATCGATCTGGTGGTCGTCAACCTCTATCCCTTCGAAGCGACGATCGCCAGGGAAGGAGTGACGACCGCGGAAGCGATCGAACAGATCGACATCGGCGGCCCGTCGATGTTGCGCGCCGCGGCGAAGAACCATCGCTACGTCCTGCCGCTCTGCGATCCGTCTCTCTATCCCGATTTTCTGCGCGAGCTCGAGCGCGGCGAGATCAGCGACGACTTCCGCCTGCGCTGCGCTGTCGAGGTCTTTCGCAAAACCAGCGATTACGACAAAACGATCGCGGACTTCCTCGACAACCGGCAACCGACAACCGGCAACGTCCTTTCGAATCTCATCAAGTTCCAGGACCTCCGCTACGGCGAGAACCCGCAGCAGTCCGCGGCCTTCTATGTCCCGCGCGGCACGAAACCGTTCGAACAGATTCAGGGGAAGGAGCTGTCCTACAACAACCTCCTCGATCTCGACTCGGCCATGCGCCTTGCCTACGCGTTCGAAGAGCCCGCCGCCGCGGTCATCAAACATACGAACCCCTGCGGCGTGGCCCGGCGCGTTTCACTCGCCGAGGCCCTCCGCGCCGCCATCGAGGCTGACCCTGTCTCCGCTTTCGGCGGCATCATCGGCACGAATCGCCAGTTCGACGATGACTGCGCTCACATCGTCGAAACGATGTTCCTCGAGGTGATCGTGGCTCCGTCATTCGCCGGCTCGGCGCGTGAGATCCTGGCGAAGAAAAAGAACCTCCGCCTCATCGTCGCGCCGCGGCTGGCCGGCGAAACCGACTACCGCAGCGCCGCCGGCGGCATCCTGGCCCAAAGCGTCGATCGTGTCTCCTCGCGCGACAGCTGGAAAGTCGTCACCGAGCGGCAACCGACCGCCGAGGAGATGGACGGCCTCGAATTCGCCTGGATCGTCTGCGCTCACGTGAAATCGAACGCCATCGTCCTGACGAACCGCGCCCAGTCGGTCGGCATCGGCGCGGGCCAGATGAGCCGCGTCGATGCCGCGAAAGTGGCCATCATGAAGTCGGCACAGCCCACCGCCGGCACCTACGCCGCGTCCGACGCCTTCTTCCCCTTCCGCGACGGCCTGGACCTGCTGGCCGACGCCGGCATCCGCGCCATCATCCAACCCGGCGGCTCGGTCCGCGACGCCGAGGTGATCGCGGCAGCGAATGAACGAGGGGTGGCGATGGTGTTCACGGGGGAGCGGCACTTTAGACATTGATGACTCACGCGAAGGCGCGAAGCGAAAAGATTGCCGCCTTATCTTCGCGTCTTCGCGTGAGCGGTTAGCCGGCCGTTGTAGCGGCATGCAGGACTGCCTCTTCGATCGCGACCGGCAGAGGAGCGAGCACAAAGAAGCTGGCAGGGAACAGATAGTCCTCGCCTGATTCGTCGATTACCCGGAGCATGCCGTCTTTCTGTGCGTCGGGATCGACCACCACTTCGTATAGTCTAAGCTCGAGGGAGGCTTCGTTGCCCGTGTTCCTTACGCAAACTGCGAAGCGGATCCGTTCTGCCATGGCCAGTCCAGGTAACGCTTGATCTTGAAATCCCTCTTCCCGATTCCGTGAGCCTCGTACCAGTGCAACTCGGCCAGTCGGACCGGCCGCTGGGCAACCTGACTGACGCGCGCCCCTTGAGCCTACGCCAACGCCTGTCCCCATGCACCTTGTTGAGCCGTTGCAGATCACGGATCGATCCACCCACCGCGATGATCTCGACTCCTTCGACCTCCGCGATGATCTCGAATTTCACGGCAACGGACCGTAGCCCAGAGAAAACCATTTGCATCCGATCTTTTTCATGTCACCGGCGGCCGGCCTATTGACCCAAGCTCGCCGGGCTTCGCCTGGCACGCCCGTCTTCGAACATGTCGGCCGAATCCAACGGCCGCGGCGCAGGCGATGAGCACATCGAACGTTGCTCCGATCGGCGACCAGGGCGAAGGAGCGGTTCCGTCGAAGGAAACCCCGGCATCGCTCCACGACCAAACGGTGAACGGAAAACCGAAACGGTCACAAAAGCCCGGGCTGCAGCCGTTGACGACGTTCAATGCGAAGAAGGCAACTGCGGCCGCGTAGAAACAGACGCGTTGCCGCATCAACGCCGAGGGTTGGACGTTTCGAAAGATGGCAAACGATGCGACAAGCACAACCAGGTCGAAGACGGCCGGAGTGAATGTCGCCACTGGCGACGGATCGATGTACGTTGCACGCAGTCCGACTTGAGTTTTCCAAAGCTGGACGAGGCGGTCGACCAGCGGCGGCGACAAAACGAACGCGACGAAGACGGCAGCGGACAATACCGCTTTCGCCATGGGGTTCCGCAGCGAGCGACGAATTCGGAGCATCGTCGCCGCCAACGCCAGCAGCAACGCCACGACGACGAGTTCCGCGGCCAGGACGAGCGGGATTCTCCAGATGTACACGGTCCCTCTCGCTAACGACCCGAGCGCGCAGCATCGACACGGCGTCCACGAGCCCCTTCCTTCCGCTTGAGCTCGCGCACCTTTTTCTTCATCTTGTAGCGATCCTGGACCGTGACGCGGCCACCCCCGAACGAGAGTACGACGTCGAGAAGTGCCGCGATGAAGTCAAGGATTTCCATCATTTGCAGTCCAGGAGCATGCGCTGCGGAAAGGATCTCACGAAGATGGTGGCCGAGCCCTGGGCAATCGACGCTGCCGGCCGTGCCGGCCCGGCTGTACCGGCTCTTCGACACTGCGCCCTTGAAGAATGTGTAGCAGAAGACGCCGTCCGACTCGGCAGTTCGGCAGAGGTCGCGGATGCCAGCATCGAATACCGGGAGAGAAGGGATACCATTGCGCGTGAGGGGGCCGAGCAGTTGAACCGTGGTCCGTCAGCCGTTCCCGTATCACGCGAACACTCCAAGCATCCAACCCATGCACGAAGGTTGGCATAACGATCAGCACCTCATACTTTTCGAAGGAGATGAGGTAACCAACGCTTCAAATCGGTACGACATTGACCGCTGGCTCGCGGGATTCACCGTCATTGGCCTGCTGGGCTGGGACGACTTCATCGTGAGAGACCGTGCCGGCGGGATCTTTACTGTCCCAACCTTACCCACGATTCCTGAGTACCTGGAGGCGTTTGAACTTCCACCCGAGCCGATCGCTCTTCAACCAGACACCGATCATCAGGGTCGCGTGAAGTGGTACATCAAGCCAGTTGCCCTGGGCGGCGACCCCGGTCTCGGCGAGAACCTCACTTGGGTTGCCCACAACGACCACGCGCCACTCGTGCGCTGGTGGAACGCAAAGTATCGCGAGGTGACGGCGACGAACCCGTGACCCTGGCTAACAAATGCCGCTGCGGCGCGGAGACGGCGTCGGGCCAGCCGGCGAGGACGCCAGCGCTCCGGCGCCAGCCACTCATAGCGACTTTCGGCCGTCTATGGGTCGTCCTTCTGTTCGTGGCCCGATTCGGGCCATACGTCTTCTGCTTGCGTGTCGTGGAACCATGGCTTGCGCGACGTCTGTCAACTCGAGCCCGTTATCCGTCGAAGACTCTCAAATGATCCAACTGAAACCTAGAGATCTGGTGGCCATAAGCGCCAACTCACAGTACTACTACGCACTGTTACTCGATCGCATTCGGCTCTTCGGTGGTAACTGGACCTTCGTATTTCATAGAACGTCGCCCGCGCTGCTTACTCCCGAAGAAGTGCTTGGTGGATCACGGAGTGGCTTCCATGCATTCGTCGATTTCATATGGGCAAAACGGGAAGGCCGCGCCACTCGCCTGTGCCGTGGAATCGCAACTGAGGAGTTCGAGGGTCCCGGATTCGTAAAGCAGGCCAATGCGCATCGCGGGAAAGCTACGCTGTGGTTCATCTCAGACATGGCTTTCAAAGAGGTCAAGAGAGTGGAGCAACTCTCTGAAGCCGAGAAGCGATATCCCCTCCAGTCCAGAATCGACGACACACTCATGGTCAGGGACGTCGACCGAGCCTGGACTCCCGAGCAAGACCCACGAATCTGAACATGCGCATCCCAGACTCGAAGCACCAAGCCATCGCTGTACTACTCGAACGGTACATCGCTGATCCTCGTCCCTGGGGCCTGGCGGATATCGCGGCGGCACAGCAGGCCCTCCCAATTTACGCAGGTTGGACTGGGACGACCTTCCTGCGCATCGATGGTCAGTTCTTCACGCTGGACCAGGATGATCGTCCTGGAGAGTTTCTGGCGGAACTGAACGAGCAGTGGCAGATCGCGTCGCTCACAACCGCAGCTCGCCGGGAAAGCTCGTTGCTCCAGTTTCTTCCGGATCGCCCAATCGGAGCGCCTGATTGCACATTCTGCGAAGGCGCCGGGGTTCATCTTCTTGGCGAAAAGCAAGTCGACTTCACGTGTGGCGAGTGCGCAGGTCTCGGCTGGATAGACGTCACGCTTAACCAACGTGCCACGTAGCTGCAAGTCACCCGCTAATCTGCCTTCGAGCGATCGGCGCTCGCGCGAACGCTGGATCAACCCGAGTGACATGCCATTCGTTCGGCGCTGTTTCCGTGCAGAGGGGTGAGGTACTCTCTTCGTAGTAGAAGGGAAGCCATGAAGAAGTACATTCACAAGCAGGGAAACGGCCTCTCTTCGCATCCCGAGGCCGTTCGCCGAGGAAGCAGGCTACGCGAGAACTCGGCTGCTGACGTCACGATTCCAAGCGCGAAGCTCGTCGTGACAATCGAATCGCAGCGGATATCGATCGAGGAGCTCGCACGGAGGATCACATCGCGCAACCGACACTCCGAGGTTGAGACGGGGAAAGCCGTTGGCAACGAAGTCTGGTAGCGGCGCCAACGTTCCCGATCTGGGTGATGTCGTCGCTCTAACCTTCAGGTGGTCATCACACTGCGCAAGCGCCACACCGAGGTGGAGACCGGGAAATCCGTTGGCAATGAAATCTGGTAGCCGATCTTGAATCCCAAGCGCCGATCTTGAATCCCAAGCGCCGTCGCGACCGCCGAGGGTGCAACGTGCGACACGGGGTGGTCGCGTTGCGGCGCGGGGGGTGCCCACTGGGAGACGGTGTGTACCCCACTGGGACACGGTGGGTGCCCCACTGGGACACGGTGCGTGCCCCGCTGGGACACGGTGTGTGCCCACTGGGACACGGTGTGTGCCCACTGGGACACGGTGTGTGCCCCACTGGGACACGGTCGGTGTACCACTGGGACACGGTGCGTGCCCCGCTGGGACACGGCGGTGTACCACTGGGACACGGTCGGTGTACCACTGGGACACGGTGTGTGCCCCACTGGGACACGGTCGGTGCCCCACTGGGACACGATCCGGGGAGGCGAGGGTCAGGCCTTCGTTTTCCTGGCAGTTGTAACTCATTGATAACCAGTCACTTGCTTGCCGGAGCGCTGGGCGTAGCGCCGACGGCTCGTCGGCGGACCGCTGGCCGGCGGTCGTCACGGACCGCCGCCGAGCCAGCCGGCGGGGACGCCAGCGCTCCGATCGCTAGCGCTCCGGCCGGTGGTAATCTTCGATCTACCAAAAACGTCCTATGACCTCCTTCGATCTGATCATCGTCGGCTCCGGGCCGGCGGGGCTTGCGGCGGCCTCTCACGCGCAGACTAACGGGCTCTCCTACGCTCTTCTCGAGCGCACCGATCATCTGGCCGACACCATCGACGCCTACCAGGCCCGCAAGTACGTCATGGCCGAGCCGATGCTGATTCCG
>DATLWH010000023.1:0-2755 GCA_035576505.1 Thermoanaerobaculia bacterium
CCGAGGAGGCCCACCCACCACTTACGCACGAGCCAAAGTGTAGCACCCTCGGGCTCGATTGCGACGACGTGGCCGACGAGCGGTATCCCTCGGTGGTTGCGCCCGGCGCCGGAAGGTTCCTTGGCGCTTACGAGAAGAACCCTGATAGCGATCGCCGCATCGCCGGACGGTTCGTCACGTTCGAGTCGCGTTCGCGCGCGGTCCGCTGACGCGACCCCGGAGTCGCCGTCAATATCGGCGTCAAACTTCCCGGCTTCGGCGCCCGGCTTTCCGTCATCGATGACGAGATTAGTGTCATCCATCCCGTGATTTCGCGCCGTTTCGCGTGACTTATCGCGAATTCGTGATCTGAGATCGTTAACTTCGAGGTTCCAGTCATGAATCTCGCGACTTTTGTCGTGAATTTCACGATCTGGTTGTGAATTTCGCAACTCTAGTCATGAATCTCGTGACATGAGTTATCAATTTCGCGGCTCTGATCATGAGTTTCGCGACATGAGTCGTGAATTTCGCTACATGTATCATCGATTTCGCGGCTTTGATCATTAATTTCGCGACATATGTTGTGAATCTCACAGCATCCGACGCCAAGTCTTGTCGGCGGTCCCAGACTTCGGCCAATCTGTGTTGAACTTCTACGCGCAAACCGCCGGAAGCTGCCGCCAGTACCCCGTCTCACCCTCGAAGAAGCTCGCGGCGCGGAAAAGCGACCGCTCGTCGAACCGCGGCGCCATGATCTGCAGCGACAGCGGCAGGCGTTGGCGCGAAAAACCGGACGGCACGGCGATGGCCGGTATACCGACGAGGTTCGCCGGAGCGGTGAAGATGTCGCTGAGGTACATCGCCAACGGATCGTCGGTCTTCGCGCCGATGGGGAAGGCCGGCTCGGGCGTGGTCGGTGTCAGAAGATAGTCGAAACGGCCGAAGGCGGCGTCGAAGTCGGCGCGCAGTTTCGCGCGCACGGCCTGGGCCCGGCCGTAGTACGCGTCGTAGTAGCCGGAGGAGAGGGCGAAGGTCCCGAGCATGATGCGGCGCTTCACCTCGTCGCCGAACCCTTCCCCCCGCGACTCGAAGTAGACCTCGCGGAGCGTGGTGGCCCGGGCGCTGCGATGGCCGTAGCGGATGCCGTCGAACCGGGAGAGGTTCGCGCTCGCCTCCGCGTTGGCCACGATGTAATAGATGGCGATGGCGTAGACGATGGTCGGCACGCTGACCTCATCCACGATGGCGCCGCCGCCGCGCAGCACGCGCAGCGCCTCGTCGAAGTTCGCGCGGACCTCCCCTTCCAGTTGCCCGACCGCCTCGCGCACGACGCCGAAGCGAAGCCCGCGCACGCCGGCATCGAGATCGGCAGCGTATTCATCAACCGGATGCGTCGACGCCGTCGAATCCATCGGATCGTGACCGGCGATCATGCCGAGGATGTCCGCGCATTCGCGCACGGTCTTCGTCACGATGCCGATCTGGTCGACGCTCGAGCCGAATGCCACGAGGCCGTTGCGGCTGACCCGCCCATAGGTCGGCTTGAGGCCGACCACGCCGCAGAGCGCCGCGGGCTGGCGCACCGAGCCGCCCGTCTCCGAGCCAAGGGCCGCCGGGACCATCCGAGCGGCCACCGCCACCGCCGAACCTCCCGATGAGCCGCCCGGCACACGCGACGGGTCCCACGGATTCCGGGCCGGACCGAACGCGGAGTGCTCGGTCGAAGAGCCCATGGCGAACTCGTCGAGATTCGTCTTCCCCACCACGCTGCAACCGGCCTTGCGCAGGAGGGCTACGGCCGTGGCATCGAAGGGCGAGACGAACGTGCCCAGGATCTTCGACGCGCACGTGGTCGGCATCCCGGTCGTGACGATGTTGTCTTTCACCGCCACCGGCATCCCCTCGCCGGCGTCGCGCGCGACGTGCAGGAACGCGTTCAGCTTCGGATTGAGCGCGTCGATGGCACGCATCGAGGCCTCGACCAGCTCGCGTCCACTGGCTGATTCACGCGCCTCGTGCCACGGCAGGTGCAGAAGGTCAGTCACCGATCACCTTCGGGACGATGAAATGGCCGTCCTCGCTGAAGGCGGGCGCGTTGGCGGCGATGGAGTGGCGGTCGACCGGCGGGCACGGCACGTCCTCGCGCAGCGGCGTCTGCTCCGAGGCGGCGACGTCTTCGAAGCCGGTGATGTCCACCTCGCGGAGCTGGTCGATGTACGAGAGGATCTTCGTCATCTCCCCCGCCATTCGCTCCAGCCCCGCCTCGTCGAACTCGAGATGGGCCAGATCGGCAATCCGCTTCGCTTCGATGCGATCGATCTTCATCGACCCGGAAGTGTATCGCGGCGCTGCTCGACTCCTTCACCCGCCAAAGCCGTGAACGTCTGGTCGGAGCGCAGACCGAGCCACGGGTCTTCGCGCGGCGTCTTGAAGACCTCCGTGTAGACGCGTTCATTGAGCTCCGCGAACGTCAGTCCCGGATTCTCGACGAAGAACCGATGGATCGTGGGCCGAAGCGTGTATTCGTTCTGCAGGGTGTCGGCGGTGAGAGTCCGCCGGAACGATTCCACCACTCGTTCCAGCGCGTCCGCCGATTCGTGCAACGACTCGCGCTTCTCGCGGATCAGGCCGAGGGCGTTGTCGTCGATGGCGGAGAAGCCGTCGCTATTCCTCGCGCGCTCAGTCAGAGTCTTCCCATCAGGAACGACGGAACTTGTCCCGAACGAGATCTTGCTGAACATCGCCGTCTCGCTGGCGCTCTTGGAGATGGCCA